>JALOMZ010000227.1 GCA_025455205.1 Chitinophagaceae bacterium
ATCATCTTGTGCCTGATCTGGCTCGATTCCGGCAGCCTGGTGGCTCCTTCCCTGTTTGCCCTCATCCATTGCCATACCAAAACAGGGAACCTGCAGGCAGCCGCCGAAGCCCGCAAGGCATTGGAACGGAACTTTCCCAGCGACTCCCTCACCCGCAAGGCCGGCCTGGCTGCCAGCAAGCAGCCATCTCCCGAAGCCAAAGCCGATGCCGCTGCTACCAAAATGTACGAGGAGATCTATGGCCTCTATCTGGAAGGATCCTTCGACAAAGCATTGGCCCTCAAAAAACAGGCCGATGCCCGCTACGGCAGGAATTACTGGACCCCACAACTGGTGTATATAGAAACTGTATACTTTCTGCAGCAAAAGGACGACAGTGCCGCCATGCGCAACCTAAATGCCATGATCAGCCAGTTTCCCAACCATCCCCTGGCGGCCAAAGCCAAACTGATCAAAGAAGTATTGCCCAAACGCAAGGAGATAGAAACCTACCTCACCCAACTGGAAGTGACGCGCATAAGGGATGAGGAGAAAGTGGTCTTGCAGCCCGAAACCATTGTCAGGAAGCAGCCTGTGCCCACACGTACCCAGGCCCCCAAAACAGTGGTACCGGCTGCAGTGTCCAAACCTGAAGTGGATTCCTCTGCTGTGATCCTCAAGCCGGCAATCATAGCGCCCGCGACAGACTCCACAGCGGTCACCGCTAAGCCGCCAGCAAAGGCGCCAACACCAGATTCCTCGGCGGTCATTGCCAGTCAGACAGTTCCAAAGCCAGCGGTGGACTCAGCAGCAGTCGTCGCCAAGCCGGAAGTGAAACCACCAACAGGAGATTCCACAGCGGTCATCACCAAACAGGAAATTCCCGCACGAACGGTTGACTCCGCAACGGTGGTTGCCAAGCCTGTCGTAAAAGCGCCAACACCAGATTCCGCAGCGGTTACCGCAAAGCCGGCACCCGTGGCCAAGCCTAAGGTTGATTCATCGGGAATGATGCTGGCACCGGCCAACCAAACGCCCACGGGCAAGCCCCTGCCCTACACCATTGATGCCTACGGTCCGCAGGTGGTAGCCATTGTGCTGGAGAATATCGATCCAGCCTATGTGAATGAAGTGCACTATTCCTTCACCAACCATCCCAAGCGCAATTATGTGCGCGGCAACATAACGGCTGAAAAGAAAAAACTCCGTGACAAGCTCTGGCTGGAAGTGATCCGGTCTGACTATTTCACCAATGCCACCACCGCTTATGAATACATCAGGTACATCCAGCCGCTGGCTGCCAGCGAAATCCTGACCTGGCTGGATGTAAAGAAATACCGGTTCATCATTTTGTCTGAGGCCAACCTCAAATTACTGGAGGCCGATCCCAAACTTGATGTATACGAACAATTACTTAAACAAACCTTCCCCGGAAAATTCTGATGATACCCATGCGCAGTAAGTGGTGTTTCACCTGGCTCGCCGGCATCTGCATGGTTGCCTGCCAGCCTGCAGTAAGTGACCTGGTAGTGGAAAAAGTGGACACCGCGTATATCCGTACCCTTCCCTCGCTGGCCGATACATTCTATACCGTGCCGGCAGGCCCCGCCGAAAAAGTGCTGGGTGCCATCAGCTCGCTGCAGTATGAGATAGGTGGTGGCCAGAAGTCGCTCATCCTGCATTACGATCCCTCCGGAACCGTAATTGCCATGCAGGAAAAACGGAATGGCATCACCATTGATTCGGTAGCTTTCTATCCCAATGGACAGCGTATGTTCCAGTTCCAGTTCTCTGCCCAGGGACAGGCCGACGGGCCTGCCCGCTTCTTCTACCCCGATGGCCGGGTAAGGGAAGATGGCCGCTACGTCAACGGCAAACGCACGGGCATCTGGCGCCTGTTCAATGAATCCGGAAGGCTGCAGCAGACCGAAGAATATGACCGTTATGGCAACAAATCCCGGTGAACAGGGCCCGGTGAGCAAATTGCTTCCCAAAAATCCATTTCTAACCTTTTTGTTTGCAGAATTATTCCGAAATCTGCATCTGATCATAAATTCTCCGCATGACCCGAAGTGTCCGTCTGCTTTGGAAATCCGTGTTTGCCTTCCTGGGCTTAGTGTTGTTGCTCTTCCTGGCCACCAATTTCGGGTTGCTGGGCAGGATGCCCTCCATTGAAGACCTGCAAAACCCATCGGCCTCCATTGCATCGGAGGTGTATGCCGACGATGGAACACCCATGGGCAAGTTTTACCTGGAAGACCGCAGCCCGGTGGCATACAGGGACATTTCCCCCTTTGTGATCAAGGCACTGGTGGCTACGGAAGACGAACGCTTCTATTCGCACAGCGGTATCGATGGCAAATCGCTGCTGCGTGCCGTAAAGGGCATCATCACTTTCAACCCGGCCGGCGGTGCATCCACCATATCGCAGCAGCTGGCGCTCAACCTCTTTGGCGGCCAAAGAGCCAGCAATAAACTTTCGCGCGGTATCCAGAAGATCAAGGAATGGATCATTGCCGTGAAGCTGGAGCGCAACTTCACCAAGGATGAGATCATCACCTATTACCTCAACACCGTTGCCTTTGGTGATAATGTATACGGCATTCGCAATGCAGCCCGCACCTTTTTCCAGAAAGAGCCCGACCGCCTGGAACTGAATGAGGCGGCCGTGCTGGTAGGCATGCTCAAAGCCAATACCACCTATAATCCGCGCCGCAACCCCAAGGCGGCCCTGGATCGCCGCAACACCGTGCTGGACCAAATGGTGCGCAATCAGTACCTGCAGCCTGCCGAAGCAGAAAGCCTGAAGCGCGAACCCATCCGCCTCAACTACAAAAAGCTGGATGCCAACGCAGGTATTGCCCCCTATTTCAGGGAAAATGTGGTGAAGGAAGAAGTGCGCCGCCTCCTGAAAGACCTGACCAAGCCCAACGGCGACAAGTACGATATATACCGCGATGGCCTGAAGATATACACCACCATCAACCCGCGTATGCAACTGTATGCCGAGGAAGCCACGGCGCGCAACATTGCCGCCCAGCAGCGGGTGTTCAAGGGTTTCCAGCACATCCGCAGCGGCACGGTGTTCGAAGGTCGGGAGAAGGAACTGGAACGTTTTATCAAGCAGAGCGACCGGTGGCGCATACAGCGGGAAGACGGCATGAGTGATGAGGAAAACCGGGCCAGCTTCAACAAGGAGGTGCCCATGAAGATCTTTGCATGGAACAGCAAACGGGAAACGGATACCACCCTCTCGCCTTTGGATTCCATCAAATACCTCAAAACCCTGCTGCAGAGCGGTTTCATGGCCATGGAACCCCAAACCGGTTATGTTAAGGCCTGGGTGGGCGGCATCGATTACAAGACCTTCAAAATTGACCACAACAACCTGAACATCAAGCGCCAGGTAGGTTCCACCATCAAACCAATGCTCTATTGCCAGGCCATTGAAGAAGCCGGCTTCACACCGGAAACACCCTTGCCAAACGTGCCCCAGAACTTCCCGGGCTATGGCATGGTGCCCGCCACCGGCAAAGGTGCCACCGGCGGATCTGCCCCCATGGCCATTGCCATTGCCAAGTCACTCAACGGATCAGCTGCCTACCTCATGAAGCAGATAGGGCCTGCACGCTTTGTGGAATTCCTCAATCGCTGCAATGTGCAAACTGAGGTGGATGCATACCCATCCGTTGCGCTGGGCAGCTGCGACCTGAGCCTCTACGAACTGATGTGGATGTATACCATGTTCCCGGGCCGGGGCTTCAATACCAAGCCGCAGTTCATCAGCCGCATAGAAGACCGCAATGGCAACATTCTTGTGAACGTGGCGCCACAAATCAAGGAGGTGATCAGTGAAGTAACAGCCTATACCATGTGTAAAATGATGGGCGGTGCCCTGCGCTATGGCACGGCCACCCGTATGAATGCATATGGCATCCAGGCAGAAATGGGCGCCAAAACCGGCACTACCAACAACAACACCGATGCCTGGTTCATGGTATTCTCCCCGGAGCTGCTTGTAGGCACCTGGGTGGGCTGCGATGAAAACTGGATTCACTTCCCTTCCAATTCCGCTGCCGGCTATGGAGGCAGTGCCGCACTGCCCGCCTGTGGCATGTTCCTGCAGCGAGTGTATGGCGATCGCAAGCTGGGCTACGACCCGGCCGCCAAATTTGTGAAGCCGGCCGTTGAAAAGAACGACATCATATACGATTATTTCCAGAACATGTCGGGGCCCGTTTCTCCCGATGCAGAAGGCGAAGACCTGGGCAATGGGGCCGCTGATGAATACCTGGGCGATCAGTTTGGAAGGCCGGATACCAGCGGGCTGGGACAGATACAGGCAGAATCACAACTGCCGTCCGAAAAAGAAAAACCTGCCGTGAAGCCCAAGCCGGATACCTCAGGGCGCAAGCCGGATTCCGACCCCGACAAAACACCCAGGGCCGTTATGCCTCC
>JALOMZ010000228.1 GCA_025455205.1 Chitinophagaceae bacterium
CCCTCACCAATACAACACCGGTTACACGTTACAACTACTGGGATTATATTTTCCAGACCGGTATGGGCACTGACAATAACGTGTCGGTACGTGGTGGCAAGGACAAGACCAAATACTTTGCTTCTGCCTCCTACTTCTTCAACGAAGGCATCATCAAGAACACCGACTTCCGTCGTTTCAGTTTCCGCGTGAACCTCGACCAGGAACTGACCAAATGGGCCAGCCTGAATGTGGGCATGAACTATATCAACTCCAAGGCCAACGAAAAGCCTGATGGCAACTCCTTCTACTCGCCCATCAACAGTGTTACCATCATCGGCAACTTCCACGATATCTGGCGCCGGGATGCCAACGGCAACCTGTTAGCGGTAGGCGAGCGTGGCCGTGTGAATCCGGTTTCTGTTATTGAAGACATCAAGCAGCAGCAGGAGACCAACCGGATCATTTCCAACTTCGGCCTCAAACTGAAGCCTTTCAAAGACTTCACCCTGGATTACACCATGGGTATCGACAATCTGGCACAGGCAGGCTCCACCTATATCCCGCCATATTCCTACAATGCCAGCCCTGACTTCTGGGGCGGTGGCGTATCATTGGATCCCACCCTCAACGGCTATGCCAGTGCCGGCAACAACCAGCAGTTCCTGATCAACCATGAGATCAACGGTACCCTCAACAAGAACATTGGCAAGGATCTGGTGAGCACCACCCAAGTGGGCTACAGTTTGCAGTATGAAAAGAATTTCTTCACGGTTGCCCAGGGCCGCGGCATGGCGCCCTTCGTGCAAACCGTGCAGGGTGCCAGCACAGTGCTGCCGGGTATAGACCAGCGGGGAGAGATATCCATCTCCGGTGGTTACATTCAGCAGAACTTCAAGTTCAAGAACCGTCTCTTCCTCACCGGTGCCGCCCGTATGGACGGTTCTTCTGTATTCGGTGAAGACCAGCGCAACCAGCTCTACCTTAAGCTCAGCGGCAGCTATGTGCTCAGCGATGAAAATTTCTGGCAGAACTCCAGCCTCAACAAGTGGTGGGATTACTTCAAGATCCGTGCAGCCTATGGCGAAAGCGGAAACCTCACCGGTATCGGGCCCTATTCCCGTTTCAATATTTACAATGCTTCTCCGCTGGTGGGCCGCACCGCACTCAACAGCCCCGGCCAGCTGGCCAATGAAAACGTGAAGCCCGAAACACAAGAGGAACTGGAAATTGGAACAGACATGTCATTTGCCAAGGGCCGCATCAACCTCACGGTTAACTGGTACAAGAAGAACGTGATAGACCTGCTGATCAGCCGCTTCATCAACCCCAGCCAGGGATTCACCAGTTTGCTCGGCAACGTGGGCTCTCTTTCCAACAAGGGTGTTGAAGTGGCACTCGGCCTGGTGCCCATCCGCAAAAATGATTTCAGCTGGAATCTCGACCTGATCTACAACCGCAACCGCAACCGCGTGGAGAATATTCCGCAGGGCCTCATCCAGTTCAACCTGCCGGCCGGCTCCGTTTCGCTGTTGCCGGGTTACAGCGTAGGCGTATTCTATGGTTTCTTCTTTGCCAAAGACAACAATGGCAACGATATCAAAAATGCTGCCGGCATACCGGTGCAGGAGCGCGGTGTGCAAACATCACCGTCTACCTACACGGTACAGCGTGATCCCGCCACCGGCCTGCCCAGCGGTACGCCCCTGCGGCGCGTGATTGGCGACCCCAACCCCGACTGGACCGGAACCATGGTGAACACCTTCAACTACAAGAAACTGAGCCTGCGCATTCAGATGGATGCCGTGCAGGGCGTAGATGTGTTCAATGCCGATTTCCGTACCCGCCAGGGCGTGGGCAACGGCAAGGAATTTGCCGAACGCGAACACCTGGGCCAATTGCCCCGTGGTTATATATCGGGTATTTATGCCATTGAGGAATGGCGCATAGATGATGGCAGCTTTGTGAAGCTTCGTGAACTGGCCCTGTCCTACAACTTTGGCCGCATCAGCAAAGGCATCAGCGACATGTCGCTCACCTTTGCCGGCCGTAACCTGTACAGCTGGGACAACTACAAAGGATTCGACCCCGAAACCAATGCCGGTGGAGGCAGCACCCTGGCCCGCGGCATCGATTTCGGCAACGTGCCCATCCCCCGCACATTTGCCCTCACCCTGAATGCCAAATTCTGATCCATCATTCCTAAAGCAAATTGAGATGAAAACGATACATACATTATCGACCCTTCTGATAGCAGGCTCATTGGGATTGATGAGCTGTGAAAAAAACTTCACCAATCCCAACGATGCCACGCTTGAACAAACGCTGGGCTCACCGGTAGGGCTTACCGGTGTGGCCGTAGGCCTTCAAAAGACGTACAGCACCTCCCGCGCAGGTTCCCTCTACAACCTGGTTTGTGCCAACGGCTTCTCCACCTTTGAACTGAGCAACCGCAACACCGGCAACGTAGATGAAACCAACCTCTTCAATGGCGGTATTGCTGTAGATGGCGCCAACAACGTGTTGGGCAATTTGTGGGCCAACAGCATGAAAGTTATTTATGACGCCGACAATGTTATTAACAATGCCGCCAAGCTGGGCGACAAAAACTACGCTTCGGGCCTCATTGCCTATGCCTCAATCTACAAAGCCCTGGCCCTGGGCAACCTGTCGGAGTTTTGGGAGAAGATCCCCGACACTGTTGGTATTGGCCTCGTACCCGGCTTCATGGACCGCCAGGCAGGCTATGCCAAGGCGGTAGCCACGCTGGACCGCGCCATTGCCGCCGTTGCCGCCAACCCCATCAGCAGTTCTTTCCTGAACAACCTGCCGCCCGGTATGGAAATACCCAATACCCTGCAGGCCCTGAAAGCGCGCTACCTCTGCTTCTCCGGCAACTACCCCGGCGCACTGGCGGCTGCTAACCTCGTGAACCTGAGTGTGAAGAGTGAGATGCGCTTTGATGCCATCAGCCAGAACCCCATCTTCAACGTTTCCACCGCCACCAACAACGTGTTCCAGGTGAAAGACAGCACCATGGGCCTGCCGGTTGACCTGCGCCCGGGTACCGACGACAAGCGCATTGCGTTCTACATGAGTATTAACACCGCCGCAGCACCCCGCTGGCGTATCAATGGCTTTGGTGCTGCCCTCAGCACGCCCTGGCCGGTGTACCTGCCCGGTGAGGTTACATTGATCAAAGCTGAATGCTATGCCCGCGCCAATGACCTCAACAATGCTGTAACAGAACTCAATAAAGTACTGACCAAGAAAGCGGCGGCTGATCCGTTTGGCATCGGGGCCGACCTGCCGGCTTATGCAGGAGCCAGCACCCAGTCTGCCATACTCACTGAGATCTACCGCAACCGCTGCATTGAGCTATATATGCAGGGATGGAAAATGGAGGACCTGCGCCGCTTTGGCCGGAGCAATACCCCCAACGTGGAGAAGAACAGGAACTTCTATCCGTATCCTTTCCGCGAAAGGGACAACAACGCCAACACGCCGAATGATCCTACCTTTTGATGATTTTCTTTCAGGAAAGTGTCCATAAAAAAATCCCCCTGTGCTGCAGGGGGATTTTTTATCACAATAATCAGCGTTGCCTTTTCAACCGCAGCAGCGTGCTGTCCAT
Organism: Chitinophagaceae bacterium; assembly: GCA_025455205.1. Lineage (GTDB taxonomy): Bacteria > Bacteroidota > Bacteroidia > Chitinophagales > Chitinophagaceae > Phnomibacter. The sequence continues at coordinate 3,614 of JALOMZ010000228.1, forward strand.
GCCCGGCCCAAAGGCCTTGTCGGCCATCATCATCTTCATCTTCTGCAGCGGATTGTACCAGGGCGTTTGAAAAACATAAAAGAGTTGTGTGGTGGTACTGTCGGCCTCCAGTTGGTAGAAGGCAAGTCCCCCTTCCGCCACCATCTTGCCGCGCTGGTTCACCCTAAAGAAAATGGTATCTGCATCGGGCATGGCGGCACCTGCACCCGGCTGAAAAAGATTGTTTTCATAGAATGGAATGTCAGCCGCCTGCACCCGCAGATCTGCATGCCCGGCCGCCAGCAATTGCTGCAAAGACACTTCATTGTTCCTGATGCTGGCAGCCAGGCTGTCTGACCGGCCGGCAATACTGGTCACACGGCTGATCACCGTATTAGACGGGAACAACAGGGTGATGCCCCAGAACAACAAGCCAAATACCAGCACACTAATCAAACCCAGTTTTACCAGTTTCATCGTCACAATTATTACGGTGAACAAAATGCAGGGAACAGACCGGTCACTCCCACTTGAATACACGAATGGCAATAGCATACACCACCACGCCCCACAGCAGGATGATGCCGATCTCAAAGGCAGTATCGGTAAGGTGCGCCCCTTCAAAGGCCAGCTTCCGCATGGCATCGTTGAAATAGGTGAGCGGCAGGATGCGGCAGAAGGGCTGCAGCCACGACGGAAACACATCTATACTGAAAAAAGTACCCGCCAGCAGAAATTGGGGCAGCGTGATGAGGTTGGCAAAGGGAGGAATGGACGACTCATTCCTGGCCACACTGCTTACAATGAAGCCAAAGCCCATAAATACCAGCAGCGCAATAAA
>JALOMZ010000013.1 GCA_025455205.1 Chitinophagaceae bacterium
GATACCAGGTTGTTCAATCGGGTTACTGATGTTTTTACATTATTCAGGTTTACGCGTGTCTTATCTAAGTCCAGCTTTTCTATGAATCCGGCCTTCAGCAATTGCTCCTGGTCGCTGTACAGTTTAGCCAGGCGGTCGCGGCTTTCGGTGGCAAATTCCAGGCCCCGCTCGGCAATCAGGGCGCCATAGTAAGCTTGCAGCACATTGGATTTCACGCTGTCGGCCTGTACCTGCAATTGGTTTTCCCGCAGTTCGATGGCTGAGCCCCGGGCTTTCAGGCCAATGAAAACGTCTGGTTGGAACAACAACTGCTGAACGGATACGCCCACAGAAGCTTGCCAGGGCACACCAAACTGTGCCGGGAATGTGTTGATCACACCATCCCACTTGATGGGGTTACCATTGGCATCCTGCACGCCTTCACGTTCCAGTACGCCGTACACAGAGGGAGAGATGAAGTCGGGCAGCACCGTTACCGGAATGTTGAAGTTGCGCTGCAGACCGGCATTGCCCCTGATCTGGGGGTAGGCGGCGCCGGTTACTTCCTTGTTCATGGCCTCCTGGTTTTTCACGTCCAGTTGGGCATTCAGGATTTCGATCCGCTGCTTCAGGGCCATGTCCATGGCCTCCTTGGCGCTGATCCGGTGCACAGTGCGGGTGTTGGTGCTGGATTGCGCCGTGGCAGCCGGGACAGCCAGCCACCAGCACGCAACCAACAGGAAAAAAGCAGGTTTCATAATGTAATGGAATTTGAAGCTGATTTTGGAGTTATTCGTATTGCGGTACATAATCGTATACATGAGGTGGTGGTCAGGAGAGGAGTTGTTTGCGGTATTTCTCGATCATCTTCACACCGCGGGCAGTGGCAATGCCATATACATAGTGCAGCATCACCTCCATTTGCAGTTCCAGGAGGCTGAACTTCTGCCTGGGAAAGGATTCCTGTTCAAAAGTGATGGCAATATGTTGCAGGTGCAGCAGGGTGATGATCTCCACATTGATCTCTGGCCGGAACAACCCTTCAGCAATGCCTCTTTCCAGGTTTTTGCGGGTGATATCGCAGAGAAAGCGCTGCTTATGGTCATCCAGTTTCTTGTAGGCCGCCTGGTGGTATTTGTGCAGGTCGTAGATCATCACCGGGTTCACCCCCTCAAACATTTCCCGCAGCATCACCAGGCTCTGGAAGATCTCGTGGATGGCATTGTCGCTCTGGTGCTGGTAACGGCAGCATTGCTCTTCGGATTTGTGGATCATGTGATCCATGATCGTGCCTACCAGCGTGTCTTTGTCGGCAAAATGCTGGTACAGGGTCTTTTTGCTGATGCCGCACTGCGCGGCCACATCGTCCATGGTCACGCTTCTGATGCCGTATTTCTTGAACTGCTCAAAGGATTTGACCAGGATGAGGTCAGGTGTTTCCATAGGGGCTCCTTAAAAATGCGGGCAAAACTATGGAAACTATAAGAACGCAAAAAGTTTCCATCATTTATTTTAACCGTTTGTAAAGGCTTGCGGGATGATCCTGCCGGGTTGTACAAATCGGCGGCCTTCTGGATAATATGGCGCAACTTCGTGGTTTCAACATTCCATACCGGGTATGAAAGGACCTTATTTTACCTCGCGCCGTTTATTCCAGTATTTCCTCCAGGGCGTGCTGGTGCTGGCTCCCGTGAGCATTACGGCTTATATCATCTACAATATGTTCACCTGGCTGGATCACCTGATTCCGGTGTACATCAACCTCAGCGGAGACCCTGCCAAGCCTTTTTACCTGCCGGGAATCGGGTTCCTGCTGGTGATGGCGGGGATACTGGTAGTAGGATATATCAGCTCCTTTTTCGTGGTCAGCCGCCTCCTCAGCTTTTTTGACCATGCCCTGGAAAAGACGCCGGGTGTGAAGGTGATCTATTCCTTTGTGAAGGATTTCTCAGAAGCCTTTGCCGGCAAGAAGCGCAAGTTTCAGCGGGCGGTATTGGTGAGTGTTTACCAGGAAGATGTTTGGCAGGTGGGCTTTATCACCAATGAAGACCTGGCGCAGTTTGGCATGATGGAATACATTACGGTGTATGTGCCCAACAGTTATGCGGTTGCGGGTACCCTATTTTTTGTGAAACCGGGCAGGGTGCGCCTGCTGAATGATATACAGGCTGCTGATGCCCTGAAGTTTGCCATCAGTGGCGGGGTGGTGGAAGTGGAGGAGTCCTGAGTAGCGGGGTAGGCACTCCACAGGCAAAAAAGCGCGGCCTGCATTTTAACATGCAGGCCGCGCTTTTTGATTTTTGTGCCGTTAAAGGGGATTATTTCTTGGTTTCGAAGAGCTTGCTTTTGTCCACTACCAGCACTTTCATGCCGTCTTTCAGGGTGCGGAAGATAACGTTGTAGGGTTCTGACACCACTTCCTGCCCCTTGGTGAGTCCGCCGGTTACTTCGATATAGCGGGTATCCTGTATGCCCGTGGTTACCTTCACCTGTTTCACGGTGCCGGTGGCCTTTTCGTATACAAATACCACTACATCTTTTTCGTCGTCTTCAGAAGCAACGGGTGCTGCTTCATCCTGGCCCGGGCCCTTGGTTTTCTCCTTGTCTTCCTTCTTGTCGCCATCCTTGTCGCGGGTGGTTACGGCATTTATGGGTACGCTGAGGGCGTTGTTGCGGATGCGGGTCTGGATGTCGGCGCTGGCCGTCATGCCCGGCCGGAAAGGGAAATTCAGTGGCTTGTTGGGGTCAAGCAGGTCGGCATAGCTTTCGGGCAGGAGGCGGATGTAGACCTTGTAGTTGGTTACATCGTTGGCCGATGCAGCGGCTGACGCAGTGGCCGCACCGGTATTGCTGCTGGCAATCTGGTACACCACGCCTTTGAATTTGCGGTTCAGGTAGGCGTCTACGCTGATCAGGGCACTGTCGCCCAGGTGCACTTTGGGGATATCATTTTCAGTTACATCCACGCGCACTTCCAGGCGGCTCATATCGGCAATGCGCATCATTTCGGTACCGGCCATTTGGGCGGTACCCACCACGCGTTCGCCCTTCTTCACGTTCAGCAGGCTCACCACCCCATCCATGGGCGACACAATGGTGGTGCGGCTAACGTCTGTGCTGGCCCGGCGCAGGTTGGCGCGGGCACTGGCTACGGCGGCCCGCGAAGCATCAATCTGCCGGAGGGCAGCATTGTAGTTGGCCTTGGCAGCGTTGTAAGCATTCTCCGCTACCTCAAATTCCTGGCGGCTGATCACCTTACCATCCAGCAGTTTCTTCTGGCGGTTGTACTGGGCCTCTGTTTGAATCATGGCGCTGCGCAGTCCTTCCAACTGGGCTGTGGTATTGGCCACCTGGTACTCCTGCTGGCTCACCACTGCTGCGGCCTGCTGTTGCTGGATATTATAAATGTCGGCGTATACACGGGCCAGCACCTGTCCGCGGCGCACGCTGTCGCCTTCGGCCACCGTCAGCTCTGTGATCTCGCCACTCACATCGGAGCTCATTTTCACTTCCACTTCGGGGTAGATCTTGCCGCTGGCATTCACCGTTTCTATGATGGTGCGCTGGCTGGCTGCCTCCGTGGCCACTTTGGTGCCTTCTTCGCCGCCGATAACGCCGGTTTTCTTGAGTACAATCAGGGTAACGATCACTACTACCAGCAGGCTGATGATCCAGATGATGCGTTTCTTCTTCATAGTTGTTATTGCTTAATGCGATGGTGGAAAGGTTAGAGGACCATGCCGGTTCCCCGGTAGAATTCGAGGATCTTGGTGCGGAATACAAAGTCGTACCGGGCAATGATCTGGTCTATCAGGGCCCGTTGCATGTTGTTTTGCAGGGTAATGAGTTCCAGTACAGGCAGCAGCCCCACATCATATCGTTGTTTGCCCAGGTTGTAACTGTAGGCGGCGGTGCGGTAGGCCTTGCTGCGGCTGTTGTAGGTGGCCAGGGCATTCACTGCATTCTGGTAGGCTGTATAAATGTCCTGCTTCAGGGTAAGGCTGTCGGCCCGCATTTGCAGCCTCACGCTTTCCTGGTTCACCAGGGCGCGCTTGTAGGCGGTGCGCGCCTGGCTGCCGTTGAATATGGGCACCTGCAGGCTCACACCAAGGCCCTGACGGAAGTTATAGTCCAGCTGGCGCCAGTAGTTGGCGGGTACGGTAGATTCCGGACGCGAGATGGGTGTATTTACGAAGAACTGGTTGCCGGCCACATTTACAAAAGAGTTGGTTTGAATAACCGTGGAGATATTGCTGCCTTTGGGCAGCTGGCTGAGGGCGCTGGAAAATGCGCTCTGCACGTTGCCAAAAGCGGCCAGGGTGGGGTACATGCTGGCCCTGGCTGCCTGGGCATTTTTGCCGGCGGCCTCGTAGCGCAGCTGGTTGGCCTGTTGCTGCGGGCGCACCAGCACGGCGGTGGCATACACCTGGTCGGGCGCCAGCTCGGCCAGCGGCACCACCGGAATACTTTCAATATTGGGGGTGCTTATGTCAAAGGGGTAGCCGGCGTCGAGGTTCAGCAGGGCTTTCAGCTGCAGGAGGTTGAGGCGGTAGGTGCTTTCGGCGGCAATAACGGCGGCGCTGTCGCGTGCCAGCTGGGCTTCAAGCTCGGCGGCATTGAGTTCCGGCAGGGCGCCTGCATCCACCCGTTTGCGGGTAACATCCAGCTGTTCCATGGTCTGAGCCGCCTGTACTTCTGCGGTGCGCTTCTGCTCATTGGACAGCAGGGCCTGCAGGTAGGCAGCCGCCACGTTGAGGGCTATGTCGTCCTGGATCTTCTTGGTCTGGGCGCGACTGGCTTCGGTGGTCAGCCGGTTGGCGTTGATGCTGTTCTTGATGCTGAAGAAGTTGAACAGGGTTACACCCGATTGCAGGTTGAGGTTGCTGAACGTGATATTGTTCTGGGTAAACAGGTTGGTGGTGGGGTCAATGCTCCGGCCAAACTGTTCGCCCAGGGAGGTGCTGAAGTTGAGGGTGGGCCAGCGGCTGTCGAGGCTTTGGCGGTATACCAGTTCATTCAACCTTTCCTGGATCTCATTCTGTTTAACGGAGATATTGTTGGCAATGGCATATTCCACGCAACGGCGCAGGTCCCATTTCTCCTGGGCCAGGAGGCTGGTTCCCAGGGAAATAGTGGTGAGCAGGCACAACAGTCTTTTCATGGCGCAAATGTACTGGCACCATCGGTTGCTACGGCTAAATTGGGATAAATGGGCAGTACCCCTTTCCAGCGTGCAATAGCCATGATGGAATTTGGTCAAAAAGAACTGCCGGCCAGTCTCTTACAGAAAAGCGGTAATGGCAGCCTGCTGCAAGTCGTTCTGGAGTACGTCTGCCTCTTCCAGCCCAACATACATCCTGATCTGCGTATGCGAGGGGTTGGCCGGGTCGAAGGCCTCGCGGGGCATGCCGGCACATTTGGGTATGATCAGGCTTTCATGGCCGCCCCAGCTCACTGCCATGCGAAAGCGCCGCAGCGCATTGCAGAAATGCTCCACCTGAGCCACGGTCTGGGCCTGTACCGAAAAGGTGAGGAGGCCGCAGGCATCTTTCATTTGCTTTTTCGCCAGCTCGTATTGCGGGAAACCGGGGTCGTGCGGAAACAGCAGCGCAGTAACCCAGGATTGCTGTTTCAGCCAGCGCACCATTTCATGGGTGGTGCGGGTAATGCGTTCCAGCCGGGCGGGCAGGGTGCGCAGTCCGCGCAACAGCAGCCAGGCATGAAAGGGTGTGGCGCCGGCACCGGTGGTCATATACTCGCTGTAGAAGATCTTTTCCATGTGGGCGCGGCTGCCGCTCAGTACCCCTGCCACGGTATCGCTGTGTCCGCCAATGTATTTGGTGGCGCTCTGCAGCGAAAGGTCAATGCCAAAGTCGAGCGGGCGCTGGTACAGTGGTGTGCAATAGCTGTTATCGATGATGGTGAGGATGCTGCGACTGCGTGCCAGGCTGGCTACAGCGGCCAGGTCCTGCAGCTCGTAGCTCCAGCTGTTGGGACTCTCCAGGTAATAAAGCACGGTATTGGAGCGGGTGGCCTCTTCCCAATGGGTTATGTTGGTGCCATCAATGTAGGTGGTGGTAACGCCAAAGCGCGGCAGTATCACGTCAAACATCCGCTGGGCCCAGGTATAGGGCGATTTCACGCTCACGATATGATCGCCGCTTTTTACAAATGGCAGCACCGCGCAGAAGATGGCAGACGCGCCGCTGTTGAATACCAGGGCGTCTTCGGCGCCATCCAGGGCGGCAATTTTCTGTTTCAGGATTTCCACGGTGGGGTTATTGCCGCGGCTGTACAGGAATACATCGTACTCGGCGGCAAAGGCCTTGCGCATGTCGTCTACCGTGTCGAACAGAAAATTGCTCGTTTGCACAATGGGCGGCGACACGGCATTGAAGTATTCATGGTGGTCTTCGCCCAGTTGGTTGAGGATGTAAGATATGTCCATGCAGAGGCTTTTTACACCAGCAATTTAAGGGATGTAGGAATGGAACCACCGTTCATCTGAAACAGGCGTTTTAAGCTAAGAGGACCTGATCCTGCTTGTCTGCACTTGAGAAAACTTACCAGCTTCCGGGTATGCACAGCGCAGAAGGAAACCCTTTCAGGATTCTGGGAGAGCGGAATGGTTACCTTGGCTGGATGCAGGAGGCATCTTTCGTGCCGGGTTCATGCTTGAGAAAAGGGCTGAATGTGGCAAGGAATTGACACCTGTTGAACGTGCAAAATCCGGGGGGTGTATTTCTGGCGGCTGCAAGTTTATGCAGGCACTACCCCGAAGAAGTATCCTGTTTATAGCGGTAAACAGCTTTCAAGATGCACAAGGCTCCGAAGGAGCCGCCTGTTATTTAAGGCGTACAGAGCATTGGGTAAGGCAAACAAAAAGCGGTGAAAGTATCATTTCCATTAGCCGGCTTTGTTACGGCTGATCAAACCAAAATAGATGCCCACAAAAAGCAGCAGCAAACCCACACCGGTCAGTGCGGCCTTCCAATTGTCGATCACCACGGCCGTGGCCACAATGCAATAGGCGAAGATGAATAAAACCGTGAGCACCGGCAATATGCGGGTGAGGGTGCCGGGTTGCACCAGGTGGTCGTTTACATGGCGGCGCCGTAATATCAGCAGTGCCAGTGCACAGGTGATAAAGCCCATGGAATCGAGGAAGATGGAAAAACCCAGGATATTGTCGACCCCTTTGCCAAAGAAGGTAACCGCCACGGTAATAACCGAAAAGGTAACGAGTCCGGGAACCAGTGCCTTTGTCCTGGGATGCTGGTAGCTGAAGATTTTGGGGAGCACCCCGTCTGCGGCCATGGCATACATCACCCGGGGATTGCTCATGAGCAGGATGTTCACATAGGCCAGCACGCTGATGAACATGGCAAAGTCGAAGAGCTTGCCGCCGATCTTTCCAAACCAGGCTTCGAACAAGAGGGCGCCGATGCTGGTGGCATTCTTCATTTTGTCGTACCCAATCACCTGCACATAGGCATAGTTGACGGTGAGGTAGAGCAGGATCACGATGATGATGCCGATGATGATGCCTTTTTGCAGCGTTTCCTTTCTGTCGATCTCGGCGCCGAAGTTGATGGTTTGCTGGTACCCTCCATAGGTGAAGGAAACCGCCACCATGCTGATCACCAGCAGCAGCAGCCCATTGCTGCCATCATAGGTGCGCACCGGATCGTTGCTGTAGCCATGCGGCTCAATAACGGTGCCGGCAAACAGGGCAGAGATGAGGATGAGGATGAGCGCCACTTTTACGATCATCAGTATGTTCTGTGTGCGGCTGCTGGTTTTGAGACCCAGCAGGTTTACCACAAAGAATATCGATACCGCCACTATACTCAGGCTAACATCAAATACAAATCCCAGTTGCCGGCCAAAGAGCAGGTCGCTGCAATATTCTGCCCCAATGAGGGTGACCACGGCCAGTGATGCGGCGTTGCTGATGAGGATGAGGGTGTTGACGGTGAAGCCCACTGCCGGATGGTACGCATAAGAAAATACCTTGTAGTAAGCCCCCACCACGGGCAGGCGGGCACCAATTTCTGCAAATACGAGGGCGCCGGTGAGGGCAATGGCGCCGCCAATGAGCCATGCACCGTAGAAAATGGTCTCCGTGCCGCTTTTGGCGGCAATGCCGGCAGGGGTCTTGAAGATACCCATGCCAATAACCAGGCTGATTACGATGATAGTAAGGTCAAACAGACCGAGCTTATTGGCGTTGTTCATGCAGGCAATACTTTTACCCAAAAGAAAGAGGAGCGCAAGCGATGCTTAGGCGGATAAAAATAGGGTTTTGGACGGCATGCTGTATTTTTTTCCAAAGCCAGGGGCAGGCGCAGGATAGCCGTGTACAGGCAGATACCGTGGCCGGGGCCGACAGTGTGGAGGTTACCGGCCAGGCCTTTGGCAGCCTGCACCGAAACCTGAGCAGTGCAGTGGTGCAGCGCCATCCCTTGAATGTATTGGCGGGCATGAGCACCATGAGCCTGCTGCCGGCAGTTAACACGCTGCCCGGCGTGCGTATGGAGGAGCGTTCGCCGGGCAGCTACCGGCTCAATATCCGGGGTAGCGCACTGCGCAGTCCCTTTGGCGTTCGCAACATAAAAATGTACTGGAATGGCCTGCCTTTCACCGATGCCGGCGGCAACACCTATTTCAACCAGCTGGCCACCAACAGCCTGCAGGGCATGGAGATATTGCGCGGACCAGCCAGCAGCATGTACGGTGCCGGAACCGGCGGACTGGTGCTGATGCAGACACTGGGCCCCACCTGGCAACCCGGTGCCGCCGTGGAACTGAGCATGGGTTCCTATGGCATGTGGTCTGCCCAGGCGGATGTTTCCTTTGGTGGTGCCAACAACAGGAACCGTATCACCTATGCCCATAATGCCAGTGATGGTTACCGGCGGCAGAGTGCCCTGCGGCGCGACAATATGTCCTGGACCAGCCAGCTTAAAATATCCGACCGGCAGCAATTGACGGCATCGTTTCTGTACACCAATATGTATTATCAAACCCCGGGCGGACTTACCCAGGCGGAATACCTGGCCGATCCGCGCGCTGCCCGTCCGGCAGCCGGTGGTTTTCCTTCGGCCGAGCAGGCGCAGGCCGCCATCTGGCAGCAGAACCTGCTGGCTGGGCTGAACCATCAATACAAGCTGCATGCACGCTGGACCAATACTACTGCGCTGTATGGGGCATTTGCCCTGGTGGAGAATGCCGCCATCCGCAATTACGAAAGCCGCAGTGAACCGCACCTGGGTGGCCGCACCGTGTTTGCCTATGAGCAGCATGGGCAGCAGCACAGCGTGAAGTGGCAGACCGGTGTAGAATACCAGGCCGGATTCTTCAATACCCAGGTGAGCGGCAACCGCAACGGCAGCCGCGACACCCTCCGCACCAATGATGACCTGCGGTTTCAGACCGGCTTCCTCTTCTCCCAGCTGGATCTATCCTTTAACGGAAAGGTATTTGTGTCGGGAGGTGTCAGTGTCAACCGGAACGATGTGCGCATCACCCGGCTCTTTCCGTCGCCGGTGCAGGAGCAGGCGCGCCAATACAGGAGTGAATGGGCGCCCCGCCTGCAGCTAACCTACAGGTGGCCGGGCAACGCGGAAACCCAGTTCACCTTCAGCCGCGGCTTTTCACCTCCTACGGTGAGCGAGTTGCTGCCCAGCACCGGCCGCATCAGCACCGACCTGGAGGCGGAGAAAGGCGACAATATGGAATTGGCGCAGCGTTTCGAATTTTTCCAGCGCAGGCTGCAGCTGAATATCACGGCCTTCTACCTGCGGTTGCGCAACACCCTGGTGCAGCAGCGCGATGCAGCCGGGGCTGATTTCTTTGTGAACGCCGGTGCCACGGCGCAAAAAGGCCTGGAGTCGTCTGCCAGCTGGTGGATTATCCGTGATCCCCTGCACAGCGTGCAAACGCTGCAGGTGAACCTTGCTTATACCTATAGTCATTTCACCTTCACCGATTACAGGAAGCTGGGGGTGGATTATGCCGGAAAGCAAATTCCCGGTGTGCCCCGTCATGCGGTTTCACTGCTGGGTCAGCTCAGCCTGCGGGCCGGATTCTACGCCCACCTCAGCTGGTATTATAACAGTGCCATCATGCTTAATGATGCCAATAGCTTCAGCGCTGAAGCCTTTCACCTGGCAGGAGGCCGCGTTGGTTACAAACAGGAAAGGGTGGGCCGGAAATGGTGGTGGCAGATGTATGCCGGAGTAGACAATCTGCTTAATGAGCGCTACAGCCTGGGGAATGACATCAATGCTGCCGCCAACCGTTTCTATAACGCAGCGCCTGCCCGGAATTGGCTTGCCGGTGTGGCAATGGGCTGGCGCTAATAAAAATGCCTGCAAGGATGCAGGCATTTCGTTTTATGTAAAAGTGAATCGGAGCTTCTACCGGTTCATACTGGCCAGGAATTCGTAGTTGTCCTTGGTGCCACGCATGCGCTTCATGAGTTCGTTCATGGCTTCCTCGGGGTTCATGTCGGCCAGGTAATTGCGCAACAGGTACATGCGGTTCACCACGTCTTTGTCCAGCAGCAGGTCGTCGCGGCGGGTGCTGGAAGAAACCAGATCGATGGCGGGGAAGATGCGCTTGTTGGCCAGGCGGCGGTCGAGCTGCAGTTCCATGTTGCCGGTGCCCTTGAATTCTTCGAAGATCACTTCATCCATGCGGCTGCCGGTATCAATCAGGGCCGTGGCCAATATGGTGAGGGATCCGCCGTTTTCAATTTTACGGGCGGCACCGAAGAACTGCTTGGGCTTTTGCATGGCGTTGGCTTCCACACCACCGCTGAGCACCTTGCCGCTGGCGGGCGCTACGGTGTTGTGGGCACGTGCCAGGCGGGTGATGGAGTCCAGCAGGATCACCACATCGTGGCCGCATTCCACCAGTCGCTTGGCTTTCTGCAGCGCAATGGCACTCACCTTAACGTGTTTTTCGGCCGGCTCGTCGAACGTGCTGGCCAATACTTCGGCGCGCACACTGCGTTCCATATCGGTTACTTCCTCCGGGCGTTCATCAATCAGTACCACCATCATATACACTTCGGGGTGGTTTTCTGCGATGGCGTTGGCTACTTCTTTCAGCAGCATGGTCTTACCGGTCTTGGGCTGCGCCACAATGAGGCCGCGCTGTCCCTTGCCAATAGGCGTGAACAGGTCCATGATGCGGGTGCTCAGGTTGCCCGGCGTAGTAAATAGGTTGAGCTTCTGGTAGGGGAACAGCGGCGTGAGGTAGTCGAAGGGGATGCGGTCGCGCACTTCCTCCGGCGTTTTGCCATTGATATTGTCCACCTTCACCAGGGCAAAATATTTCTCGCCTTCCTTGGGTGGACGCACGGTGCCTTGTACGGTGTCGCCTGTTTTGAGGCCAAACATCTTGATCTGGCTGGGGCTCACATAAACATCGTCGGGGCTGGTGAGGTAGTTATAGTCGCTGCTGCGCAGGAAGCCATAGCCATCGGGCATCATCTCCAAAACACCTTCGCCGTGAACGATACCGTCGAATTCAATATTGAAGGCCGGCTCTTTCTTTGGCTTCTGGTGCTGGTGCTGGTGGCGGGGTTTTTCGGCCACTACTTCGGTGCCGGCTTCTGTTTCTTCCGCAGTGGTTTCTTCAGGCTCTTCAATCACGATCTCATCTGCATCGCCGGTGTTCTCCAGGCTGCTGAGGGCATCGCGGAAGATGGATTCAATAGACTCCCCTTCATCGAGTATGCTGCCAACTGCAGGCTTCTTGTGTTTGGGTGGCTGTTGCTGCTGCTGCCTGGGCGCAGGTGCCGGCGCTGCTTTCTGCTCGGGTGCCGGTTCTTCCGTGGCTGCGGGCTTCTTGGCGGGGGCATTCTTGCGGGCGGTCTTGTTGTTTTTGCGGCCCTGCTTTTCGGTCTCCGGGGCCGGGGCTGGCGCTGGTGCAGCGGCAGCTGGCGCAGAAGGCTCCATCACCTCGGCTTCTTCTGTAATGTTGGAGGTAGTAGCCTTTATGATACGCTTGCGCTTGGGTTTATCATTTGCCTGGGCCGATTTGCCAGCGCTCTCCAGCACAGCCTGCTTGTCGAGGATCTTATAGATCAGGTCTTGCTTGTTTAGTTTTTTGGCGTCGGTTACTTTCAGTTGCTCGGCAATGTCAATCAGTTCAGGAACGAGCATGTCGTTCAGTTGCAGAATGTCGTACATACGGAATAAGGATGGATAACAAAATCTTTGATTTCGCGGGGATCGGAAATGAAAGGTTGGGAGGTTGGTTTGGTGAAGCTGACAGCCTTTGAGGCAGAGAATCGCAAGGGCTGGATTCAGGATTCAGGTGCAATATTAAGTGCTTTTTGGGAAAATGAGCGGAAGGTGGCCATTTTTTAACGCCTCCGGCATAGCGGGATTAAGGCCGCCCATGGTTGAAATCCGCATCACACCTGCCCGTGCCCCGGATCTGCCAGTCCGGTTACCGTATGGTTTCCCACCATGCATGAAGGGGTACAGGACCCGACCAAAACGGCATTGATCTTTTGCCCTGCTTCATCAGCCTGCATCAACGGGCACCCGCGGGAGGACAATGCTTTCCCTTTGCCGGTTACTGCAATTTTATCCGCTCTGCCAACATATTCTGCATCGAACCAGTATCTTGTCGGTTCGGGAAAGGGTGAAGTGACGGCATTTTCCCCTTTCCACATTGTTAACCGGAACTGATTTTTATGCGCGTTTCTTTTTCTTTCCTGGCTTTTCTCGTTTGGCTGCTGTTGCCCAAAGGGCTGGCTGGCCAGCAACCACCCAACATCATTCTCATATTCGCCGATGATCTGGGTTATGGCGACCTGAGTTGTTACGGGGCAGGGGGGTACAGAACGCCTCAATTGGACCGTATGGCGCAGCAGGGAGTGCGCCTCACGCATTTTTATGCGGCACAGGCTGTATGCTCGGCATCCAGGGCCGCCTTGCTGACGGGTTGCTACCCCAACCGCGTAGGCATATCGGGTGCCTTGTTCCCCTGGTCGGAGCAGGCCCTGAATCATCAGGAAGAAACCCTGCCGGAACTGCTGAAGGCCCGCGGATACCGCACCGCCATGATCGGCAAGTGGCACCTGGGCCATCAGCCCGGTTACCTTCCCATCCACCATGGATTCGACAGCTATTATGGTCTGCCCTACAGCAATGATATGTGGCCGTTGGATTACGCCGGAAAACGAATCGTGGATACTGGCAACAGGAAATCCCGCTACCCGTCTCTGCCTTTGTTAGAAGGCGATAAGCCGGTACGCTTCATTGAAAGCCTGCAGGACCAGGGCGAACTCACCGGATTGTATACCCGGCGGGCTGTTGACTTCATCCGGCAAAAAGGCCAACAACCCTTCTTCCTGTACCTGGCGCACAGTATGCCGCACGTCCCTATTTATGCATCACCGCGATTTTTGGGCAAGAGTGCTATTGATGATAAGACAATAGATATTGACATTGTTGAACGTGATATGGATATAGCAAATTTG
>JALOMZ010000229.1 GCA_025455205.1 Chitinophagaceae bacterium
GGCCATATTCATACATCACCATATTGAGTACGTCAATGATCTGGTGAAAGCCCGGGCCGGTGCTCAATGGATACTGCACGGCCACCACATTGCTCCCGAAATGGGATTTGGCTTCCGCTACGGTACGCTGGAAATCAGCGTTTTCGTGGTCGAGCTTGTTCACCACGAAGATCATGGGGGTCTTGAACTGTTCGGTATAGTCCCAGATGATGTCTGTTCCCACTTCCACGCCTGCCGATGCATTCAGCAGCATCACGCCGGTGTCGGCCACGCGGAGGGCACTGATCACTTCGCCCACAAAATCATCATAGCCGGGGGTGTCAATGATATTGATCTTGTAGCCGCGCCAGGTGGTGTGCAGCAGGGAAGAGAAGATGGAATTGCCGCGTTCCTTTTCCAGGTCGTGGTAATCGCTTACCGTGGAGCCTTCCCGAACGGAACCCCGCCGGTTGATGAGGCCGGCTTCGAACAGCATGCATTCGGCCAGCGTTGTTTTACCGCTGCCGGCATGGCCAAGCAGCGCAATGTTTTTTACGTGAGCGGTATCAAAAGTTGCCATAACAAAAAATTTTCAGCGAGAAAATGCCCCCGCAGGCATATGGGTATCACCTGTTTGGTGCAGACGACTGCAAGGGATAAGAGATAGAAGAATCGGCAGTTAGTGCTGTTGCGTGGAGGCCAAGCAAAAACGGTTGCAGGTTTCTATGTACCTGCAACCGTTTGCCCCAAAGGCTTATCCCGCTTCGCCGGCGAAACGGTGGAAATCGGTTTTCAACTGGGCAATATCTTCCAGCAATTTCTTGTACTGGAGTTCAAGGTTGTGGTGGGGAATCTTGTGCCCGAAGTTGGGATGGTGTTCGGCTTCTGCTACGTGATGCTTGATGGCATGCTTGAGATCATGCACATTGATCAGCTGGATGTGAAACTGGTTGTGGTAGTGCTCCACTTCTTTCAGGAAATCATGGTCGGTTTTGCCGGCCGCCGCTACATACAGTTCGTTGCGCAGTTGTATGATATCGTCCTTCGCATGGCGAAGTTCTTCGCGCCACTGGTCGCATTCGGCCAGCAGTGCCTTGTGTTCGGCTACAGTAACCATAACAAAGTTTTTTTTAGTGAGCAATCGGATTAAAGAACTTATGAGGGATTGTTAATATACATCAATTCGTTCCGTTTTCCAATACCAAATTTGCGTAAACCATCGCTTGTGGTTCATGAGCCAAGTCATGCTTTTCCCTATCTTTCATCATGTATGGTGGTCTGTTTTTTCCGGTGGTGGCGGGCGTACGGCTGCTGCCTTTTTTTCCTCCTGCTGGCAGGTGTGCCAGTGACCGGGAGTGTGGCGCAGGACAGTGTGCAGATCCGGCGCTGGATGGATACCCTGGCCTCTCCGTCTATGCATGGCCGGGGCTATGTTAATGGGGGTATGGATTCAGCGGCGGCCTTTCTGGAGCGCACCCTGCAGCGTATGGGACTGGAGGTGAGCAGCCAGACGATCCGGTTTCCGGTAAATGTGTTTCCCGGCAAGGTTTCCGTGGTGATCAATGACCGGAAACTGAAGCCGGGTATAGATTTCCTGGTCAGCGGCGAGTCGGCTCCGTTTCAGGGGAAGGTGACGGTTAGTGCCAATGGGCCACGCAGTTGGTCCAGCACCAATGGGCGGCTCATTATAGATGTGTCGGATACCCTGGTATGGAATCCCTGGTCGGTGCAGCAGGATTTCACGCGGCTGCTGGTGCGCAGCCAGGTCATACCCCGGCCCCTGAAAACCGTTGAGGCAGACATTGAGGCAGAATGGCATCCCCGGTTTATGGCCCGCAATATCATTGCCCGTGTGCCCGGCACGCGACGCCCGGATTCCCTGCTGCTTTTCATCGCCCATTATGATCATGTGGGGCGCATGGGTGTTGAAACATTGTTTCCCGGGGCCAACGACAATGCCACCGGCACGGCCACCCTGCTGGCCCTGGCCGCACGCATAGCACAGCATCCATTGCCATATACCGCCGAGTTTGTATTCTTTGCCGGCGAGGAGATGGGTCTTAGCGGGTCGATTGAATACGTTTCTGCAACCGGCCGGGGCCTTCGTGCCGTTCGCTTTTTGGTGAACCTCGACCTGGTGGGCGATGGGGAAGACGGCATGACCGTGGTAAATGCCCCAGCACATCCGGAGGCTTTTAAGATACTGCAGGAGCTCAATGCCCGCCATCAATGGCTGCCGCAGATATTGTCCCGCACCAATGCGCCTAACAGCGACCATTTCCCCTTTACCGAGGTGGGCGTGCCTGCTTTTTTCTGGTATACCCTCGGTAAGCGAAAAGCGTATCACGACGTGTATGATGTGCCATCCACCGTGCCGCTCTACAAAGCCAGCGCAATTGTTTCCCTATTGGACTACTTTGCACGCGCTATCATTGATTCACCCCGGTAAATACGATGCCATGATCTCTGCAGATATGTTTGTGCCTGATGTGCTGGCGCGGTTCAATCATTACAAATCGCTGGCCGACCGCACGTTCACTCAACTGAAGCCAGACGAATGGCACTGGCGTCCTTCGCCGGAAAGCAACAGCATTGCCATCATCGTGCAGCATCTCTACGGCAATATGATGAGCCGGTTTACGCATTTTCTCACCGAAGACGGGGAGAAGCCCTGGCGCCGGCGGGATGCCGAATTTGAAACCATGGATATGACGGCACAGGACCTGCTGGATTGCTGGGCCACCGGCTGGAGCCATGTGCTGAACACGGTGGGGGCTTTAACGGATGAGCAATTGACGCAGGAAGTGACTATTCGCGGGGAGCCTATGAGGGCCTATGATGCGGTGCTGCGGCAGCTGGCCCATTACAGCTACCACATTGGCCAGATAGTAACCATGGGGAAAATGCTGCGTGACCAAAACTGGCAAAACCTTTCCATTCCAAAAATGAAATAACAGGGTGGCTGCACCCGCATCGTGTTTCGGCGTTCACCGGTTACTTGTCAAGTGCATTCATGAGGTGGTGCTTGCCCCGCAGCATGAACTGCTTGCTTTGCTCTATGGCATCCATTACCTGTTCAATGATGGTATCTGCCGGTGCATCATAATCAATGGCCAGGGGTTCCTTGAAAGTTACAGAGAGGGTGGAGCCTTTTTTCTTGAATCGAAGGCCTTTCTTGTCGAATGCGCGCCAGTAGCCGTTGATCACTACGGGCACTACAATGGGGCGGTTGTTTCGTATGATGTGGGCCGTGCCTTTGCGTCCCGGGGCAAAGGGCTTGGTGGTGCCCTGCGGGAAGGTAATCACCCAGTTGCGGCGCAGTGCTTCGTCAATGCGCCTGGTATCATTCTCATCGCGGTTGCGCTGCACGTCGCGCCCTTCGGCACGCCAGGTGCGCTTTACGCTGATGGCGCCTGCCAGGGCAAAGAGGCGGCTGAGCAGGTTGCTCTTCATGGTTTCCTCTGCGGCAATGAATTTAACCCTTGTAAAGGGCCACAACAGGTAGAAGGGCAGGCCCAGGCGGTTGGTGCGGCCCCAGTTACGGGCACAGAAAATGTGCAGGAAGGTGATGACATCGGCAAAATAGGTTTGGTGGTTGCTTACGAACAAGACATTGCTTTTGGGAAGGTTGCGCAGGTGCTCCATGCCCCTGATCTCCGTTTTGTTCACCATGTTGAGGCCGGGCCAGCTGGCCAGCCCCACCAGGGAATACACGGTGCCTTTCACCAGTTTGGTATCTGCAATCTGTTCGCCCAATGATGCCATCTATGTCGAAGTTACCTTTTGTTACGCAATATGCTGATTCATGGGGGTGGGGTGTGGACGGATGGTAATTTCCACCCAAATTTGCCGCGCGGTCCGGTATGCGGGCCGCAGGCAAGCAAAAACCAAACATAAGGGAAAAGAAAGATGGCATCAACGCTGGATACGGTAATTTTTGATATGGATGGCCTGTTGATCGATTCTGAGCCATTGTGGGAGGCCGCAGGCACGGAACTGCTGCAGCAGTATGGATGCCGGCTCACCCATGACCTGTACGCGCGCACTACCGGCCTGCGCACCCGCGAATGGCTGCAATACTGGTTCAATCATTTCGGGCTCACTAGGGCCGACCTGGACAGCGCGGAGCAGGAGATTGTGGGTTCGGTGATGCAGAAGGTGCGTCAACAGGGGAAGGCCCTGCCCGGCGTGGAGTATATTTTCGGGTATTTCCGGAACAAAGGCTTCCGCATTGGATTGGCTACCTCTTCGCCCGGCAGGCTGGCAGACCTGGTGGTAGACATTCTGGGTATTGGCAGCTACCTGGGCACTGTCACTTCTGCCGAGCATCTCCCTTTTGGGAAACCCCATCCGCAGGTGTACATCAATTGCGCAGAAGAACTGGGCGCCGATCCGCTGCGATGCCTCTGTTTTGAGGATTCCTTCAATGGTATGAT
>JALOMZ010000230.1 GCA_025455205.1 Chitinophagaceae bacterium
AGCTGCTGGTAATAGGAATCATCTTCCGTTTCGGCCTCCTCTGCCTCGGCCAGCAGTTCCAGTTGCTGCTCCACCGTGGCGTTTTGTATTTCCTGGGCCCGGCATGGCAGGTGAAGCCACCAGACCATGATAATCAGTAAAAGGCTTTGCTTCATGCCGGTCCTAATTTTTCAGGGTGGTTTGTGGTGACTCCTCTTCCCCGCCCCATTGCGCCAGCAGCAGGATGCCCGGGCTCCAGCCCAGCTGCGGATGGTAGCTGGAGGTGATATCGAACCGCAGGCCCGGCAGGCGGAACCCAAAGGCCATGAGCCAGGTGCCTGTTTGCGTGGCAATACCGGCGCGCAGGAAGAACTGGGGCAGCAAGCTGTAATGGAAGCCTGCCTGCACATCCACCGGCAGGTTCTCCTCCTTGATGGTTTCTATGCCAGCGAACATTTTTTCGGACAGGTCCATGCCCAGGCCCACCGCATAGCGGCCGGGCAGTGTAGCCGATTTATCCTGGTTCCAGGCAGCCCGGAAAGGATTGTAGGCCGAGATGCCCAGGTGCATGTTTGCCGGTAGGTGTATGCGCATGCCCAGGCTGCCGGTGAAGGCACGGGCATTGCCATAGAAAGCCCCCTGTGTTAGCTGGTGATAATGGAAGGCCAGCCCCAGGTCAAGTCCTTTGCCCACCTGCCGTCCATAAGCCAGGGCCAGCTGGCTCTGGTGGTAGCCGGCCCCTCCGAAATAGCCGGCATGCAGGCCGAAGTTGCCGCTTCGGGTGGGCAGGGCGCCCGACAGCTGCACCAGGTTCAGGTCTTGCAGCATAAAGCGGCGTTCGCCATAGGCCGCAATGGTGGTTTGCCGCAGGCCTGCATGGGCGGCGGGGTTGCTGCGTGCCGTGAATACATCGGCCTGGTAGTTGGAGAGGGCAAGGAAACCCTGGTAGGGTGTGGCCAGCGGCTGGGCTGGCATATGGGCATAGCAAAAAAGCCCAACAGATGTCAGGAGAATTTTCAATGGAAAGGAATTTGGTTAGGCAACCGAAAAATAATCAACGTTTAAACTCCTGTCAAGCCCCCCCTTGCGCAGCTTTGCCGGCCGCCTGCGGTGGCCATCCCCTATCTTTGCGGCATGCAAATCATGGATGGCAAGGTGGCCTCGGCCGCCATCAAGGAAAAGGTTAAACAACTGGTAGACGAACGCAAGGCCAGGGGCCTGAAGACGCCACACCTGGCGGCTATTTTGGTGGGGTCCGACGGGGCCAGCGAAACCTATGTGGCCAGCAAGGTGAAGACCTGCGGCGAACTTGGTTTCAATTCTACCCTTATCCGGTTCGATAGTGATATTGACGAAGCCACCCTGCTGCAGCAAATAGAAAAGCTCAACCAGGATGAAGATGTGGATGGCATACTGGTGCAGCTGCCCCTGCCCAAGCATGTTTCGGAGGAGAAGGTGATTGAAACCATCAGCCCGGCCAAGGATGTGGATGGCTTTCATCCGGTGAGCGTGGGCCGACTGGTGCAGGGTCTGGACAGTTTCATTCCGGCCACACCCTATGGCATCATGCTCATGCTGGAGTATTTCCAGATACCTACGGTGGGCAAGCATGCCGTGGTGATTGGCCGCAGCAATATTGTAGGCCGCCCTATGAGCATCCTGCTCAGCAGCCAGCTGCCCTATGGCAACTGCACCGTAACGGTATGCCACAGCAAGACCAAAAACCTGAAAGAACTGACCCTGCAGGCAGATATTATTGTGGCCGCGCTGGGAAGACCGGGTTTCCTCACCGGCGATATGATGAAGGAAGGCGCCGTGGTGATTGACGTGGGCATCACCCGCGTGCCCGATGCCACCAAGAAGAAAGGATTTGCCATCAAGGGCGATGTAGACTTCGACAGCGTGGCCCCCAAATCATCGTGGATCACGCCGGTGCCCGGCGGTGTAGGCCTGATGACCATTGGCGCCCTCATGATGAACACCCTGGCGGCCTGTGAACGGCGCTGACCCACCCCAAATCTTATCTTCTGAATTGTACCTGTGCCCGGCCCAGGAACCCCATGGCCGGCCCGTTGTGATATGTTGGTTGCTGAACAAACCCATACAGCTGTACCCACCCTTCCGGTGATGGAAGCTTTTTATACCCTGCAGGGTGAAGGCTACCATACGGGCCGGGCGGCCTATTTCATCCGCCTGGGTGGCTGCGATGTAGGCTGCGTTTGGTGCGATGTGAAGGATAGCTGGGATGCTTCCAGGCACCCGCAGAAAACGGTGGCGGAGATTGTAGACGAAGCGGCCCGCTTTCCCGGCAGGATGGCGGTGATCACCGGCGGCGAACCCCTGATGCATAACCTGGATGCCCTCACGGCTGCCCTGCATGCAGAAGGGTTTACGGTGAACATTGAAACATCCGGTTCTTCGCCCCTGAGCGGTCAGCTCGATTGGATCTGCGTATCGCCCAAAAAATTCAAGGCCCCGCTGCCGGAGGTAATGCCCCATGCCCACGAGCTGAAAGTGGTGGTGTTCAACAAAAGTGATTTTGCCTGGGCCGAGCAACACGCCGCCATGGTGTCGCCCGCCTGCAAATTGTATCTGCAGCCCGAATGGGAAAAACGCAACGAAATGACCCCGTTGATTGTTGAATACATCCAGCAACACCCCCAATGGCAGCTGAGCCTGCAAACACACAAGTACATAGGCGTTCCATAAGCAGGGCATCCTGCCCCATGTTCCGGGGCATTGTCCCCAACCATTAACCAAGAATTTTTCCTACTGCATGTTTGAGCACGATAAGATAAAGCCTTTTGAAGGCGCCGCCGGATCCAAGAAAGAGCAGGTGGCCACCATGTTTGACCAGATAGCCCACCGCTACGATTTCCTGAACCGCTTTCTCAGCGCCGGCATAGATGTTAGCTGGCGTAAAAAGGCCATCCGCGAATTGCAGGCCCTGAAGCCCCGCTACATCCTGGATGTGGCCACCGGCACCGCCGATGTGGCCATCCTGACCAGCCAGATACTGAAGCCGGCCCCGGAGAAGATTGCCGGCATAGACATCAGCGCAGGCATGCTGGAACTGGGACGCAAGAAACTGAAGGAAAAAAAGCTGGATGAGACCATCACCCTGTACCTGGGCGACAGTGAAGCAATAAATTTCCCCGACAATACGTTTGATGCCATAACAGTAGCTTTTGGGGTACGCAATTTTGCCAACCTGGAGCGGGGCCTGCAAGAAATGCTGCGGGTGTTGAAACCCGGTGGCAAGGCGGTGATCCTGGAATTCAGCAAACCCACACTTCCCGGCGTAAAAGGCCTGTACAACCTCTACACCCGCCTGGTGGCCCCGCAGGCCGGCAAGGTGATCGCCCGTAATGAGGCGGCCTACCGGTACCTCAACGACAGCATCCAGGCCTTCCCCGAAGGCCGGCGCTTTGTGGAGATATTGCAGGGTTGCGGCTATACCCACTGCTACAAAAAAACGCTGAGCTTAGGTATATGTACGGTTTATTGCGGAAGCAAGTCATAGTTGTTTGTTGTCTTTTTCTGACCCTGGCCACACAGGCCCAGAACATGAAGACCCTGTACCGCACAGAAAGGGATGCGGTGCCCTATTATTTTGGCCTCAGCCTGGGTTATGCGTCCGCCACCCTGCATCCATCCAAACACCCCTATTTTCTGCAATACGACAGCGTGCTGGTGGCTGAGCCATTATCCAGTCCGGGCTATTCCCTGCGGCTGATGGCCACCGCGCGGCTCAACAAGCGCTGGGAGATCCGCACCAACCCCGGCCTGGTGCTGGGTATTGAACGAACCATACAATATACCCTGGGCAAGCGGCAGTTGTTTGAAGACGAGAAGATCGAGCAGAAGATCCAGTCCAACATTGCCACCTTCCCCTTCCATGTAAAGTTCAACAGCGACCGCATCGACAACTTCAAGGTATACATGTTGGCCGGCGTGAAATACGATATTGACCTGGCCAGCAATGCCCAGAGCCGCAATGCCGAGGATATGGTGAAGCTCAAAGCATCCGATTTTGGCGCGGAACTGGGCATTGGATTCAATTTCTTCCTGCCCTTTGTGACTGTTTCGCCCGAGATCAAGTTCAGCAATGGCTTCGGCAATATCCACGCCCGCGATCCGAGCCTGAAGTATTCCAGCGTTTTCGACCGGCTGCAGTCGCGCATGGTGTTTTTCACCCTGCACCTGGAGCAATAGCGCACCCTGTGTGCTGTTGTATTGGCATGCTTCGCATGCTATTGAATTACCGCTGAGAAAAGAGTACGCAGAGGTTGGGAGCATGCTTCGCATGCATTGAGTTGAACCGCCAGGGCGCAGAGGCGCGGGGGAAATTACTTGTGGCATGCTGCTGCGCCCCCTCATTAACAGGAGGCTCCTTCGGAGCCCGGTAGCCTTACA
>JALOMZ010000231.1 GCA_025455205.1 Chitinophagaceae bacterium
GGCGGAATCCGGATGGATGCCTTGCCTGAGCGAAGGGCAAACCGTCCTGCCCGCACATACTGATCAAGGCCTCCGGAAGCAAAGGCGGTGTCTGCCGTGTAGTACAGGCTGACCTTTCCTTTGTGCTGATAGGGTATCCATGAAACGGTAACCTGATCGTCCACCTGCCTCGCATGCAGGCTGGCAAATACCAGCGGACCGGTGAATGGAATGCCATCCAGTTCCCTGGCCAGTGACTCTGGAGGCGTAACCTGCAGGTGCCGCAGCAGGGTGGGCATAATGTCGGTAAGCTGCGAGGCAGCGGGGGCAAAGCGGGCATTGCGTGCTGCGGCATTTGTAACGATCCAGCCCGCTTTCTCGCGGGGGCTCTGTCCGCCGTGGTGGCGGCCGGTGAGGGAATCGCGGCCATGATCGGTGGTTACTATGAGCAGCCAGTCCTCTGCGTATTGAGCCTGCCTGAATTGGATGGCATCCCAGATCCGTCCCACCTGCCGGTCGGCCAGCCGGATGGCCTCATCAAAAGCTTCGCTGTTTCCCAGGCGGTGCCCCACATCGTCGGTGTATTCCAGGTACACCCAGTTCAGGTGTGGGCCATGAAGGCGAATGGCGGCAGCGGCGCTGTCGGTAACCGCCTCATCAATGCGGTGCATATAGGCTTTGACAGGGTCGTGCGGAAAGCGCACTGTGTCCAATTCCAGACCATCGTAACGGTAATCAAAACGGATTGCGCCTGCTGCCGGCAGTCCTTCGCCCACCAGTTTGGTGCGGTTGTCCAGCCAGGAAGAAAAGATGCCGATGGTCTTTTTAGGATACTGTTCCCTGAACAAACGAAATACGTTGTGGTAATGGTAGTTGGGGGCGGTGATGCTGTTGTCCCATACATTGTGCTTCTGGGCCCATACACCGGTGAGCACGGTATTATACCCTACCGCCGAAATAGTGGGTGACTCATTGTATGTGCCGGCTTCGCCACCTACCAGGGTGCGGGTGTATCCACCCTTAGCGCTGATCTCCTGCAAGTGGGGCAGGGCTAATTGTTCAATACGGTCGGCGGGTATACCGTCAACGATCATAAATACCGCTTTGGGTTCGCGCTGACCGTGGGCGGCAGGTACCAGCAACCAGATGAAGAGGCAGGCCGTCAGGATTTTTTGCATGATGCATTCAGGGCCTGCTTTTAGTGGGGTTGCAGGCAGCTGCAGGGAAGATACAGGTTGATGTGCAAAGGGTATATTGGCGCTGTTATTTTTACCAACAGAGCGCCAATTGCGGGAGTTGCTGGTCCAGAACATCCGGGGCATAAACGCGGACGACATCTGGAGCCCTGCGCCAGTTGCGATTGGTCGGCACATGGGCACCAGCGAGACGCTGGCGCCAGTGGGTAATTATGGCGACAGGAGTCGCAGTGCCAGGGTATCCGGGTCAGAGACCCGGACAATCCATGGGAGCACAGGGCTGGAGCCCTGCGCCAGTTGATTTTGGAATACGCATTAGTAAGGCTCTGTCAGCCGCAGCCGGTGGTTGTTCTTGTCGTTGGCCGGGTCTTCGCGTCGCCAGCCGATGCGCCAGCCCACCATGAGTGACAGCTGCGTGAAGATTTCTATGTAGTCCGGGCCGTTGAAGTCATTTTCAGCCCAGGGGCCGGTGAGGTTGAGTTCGGCGAAAAAGGAGCTGCGGCGGTGGGAAGGGAATGCGGAATAGCCCAGGCGCAGGTTGAGGGTGGGATAGATCAGGGTGTCGTTGTAAAAGGTCCAGGAGGAAGTGAAGTAATCCGTGCGGCGCTGCAGCGTTACACCTGCACCCAGGTAAAAGCCTTTGTGCACATGCTGGCCCAGGTAAATGGTGGGTCCCAGGGACATGCTGTGCTGCCGCCACTCGCCCTTGTAGGGTTGGGCACCGGCAGACTCCATGCGGGCCGGGAAATACTGGTAGTCCAGGTCGATGGTAACATTGCGGCCTGTTTTCACTGCCATGCCGCCATAGAAGTTGGGGCCCTTGTAATCAAGCCCTGCATCACTGGCTACGCCCGCGCCCATCTTGAGGTACAGGGGTGGCTGGGCCATCAGGGCCGTTTGCCAGGCCGGGTTTAGCAGCAGGCATAACATAATGCCAACATAAAGGGCATGAGCCGCATAACCAGGCCGAAACGACATAAATACAAAGAAGTTATGGAGTGGAAAGGGCAGGCCACCAGCCCCAGTGCCCGCTATTTCTTGCCTTCGAAGAATCCCTTTTCCTTCAGGATGCTTTTCAGGATGTTGAGCCGAACATTCACCATATCGATGCCGGGGTCTGCGCTTTCCACATTAAGTACAAAGAAATACGGGTGCCGGTTTTCTTCGATCCAGCCTACCATCCAGCCCAGCTGGTTGCCTTTTTCGGTTTGTCCCCAACCGGTTTTGTAGGCCAGGATGTATTTATCGGTCTTCTCCCGGATCATCATGTCCTTCACAATCTCCTGTTCGCGGTTCTGAAAGGCCAGTTGCCGGAAATAGAGTTTTTTCACCAGCCCCAGCTGCTCATCGGGCGAGATCTTCAGGCTGTTGTCGAGCCAGAAGCGGTCGATCTTGTCGCCGATCTTTTTGTTGCCATAACCGATGCTGTCCAGCATCCGCTGCATGGTGTCGCGGCCAATGCGGCGGGCCAGCTCTTGGTAGAAACCCACATTGCTCACGGCAAAGGCCTCGCGCATGTTCATGTCCTTGTTCCAGGCATGCATGGTGTCGCCACCGGGTCCCATACGCACCACACCATCCCAGGGAACCACCACCGTATCGCTGAAGATGCGACCGGTGCCCAGGGCCACCAGGGAATTGAAGATCTTAAAGGTGGATGCCGGCAGGTAGGCACTATCTCGGTAGCGCGGCATATTGTAGATGGTAAACTGTCCCTGCCCGTTGTCGAACAGGCCAAAGCAACCTTCCACCTTCTGGGCATCGAAGTATTGCTTCAATTCGTCTTCCTGGTTGATATTATTGGTGCTGCAGGCGCCGAGGGTCGTAAGGGCCACCAGGGCAAAGAGGAGGATCCGGTTGTTCATAGCGCTGCAAATGTCCGGCTTCCCTGGGTGAGGTACAAGAAAAGTTGAAGGATTAATTAATATCGGATAAGGTATTTAATTTTATAAACGATATTTATTAATTTTGGGTATGTGGTTAGAAGTGGTACCCCATATCAGGCAATTGGATTGGCCGCTGGAGCGGCTGGACAGCAAAAGGAACCAGATCCTTGGCCAGCGTCCGTTGCCGGCTGCCGCTATCCGTCGCATACAGGAATCGCTGTCCATTGAATGGACCTACAACTCCAACAGCATTGAGGGAAATACCCTCAGCCTGGCGGAAACACGGGCCGTGCTGGAAGATGGCATCACCATCAAGGGCAAAAGCCTGCGGGAACATTTTGAAGCCGTGAACCACCATGAGGCCATTGAATGGGTGTCTGCGCTGGCCAGGCCGGGTTTTGTATTTTCTGAAACCACTGTGCTGGATGTACATGCGCTGGTGCTGGACAAGATCGAAAAGGAATTTGCCGGCCGCTACCGCAATGCCGGGGTGCGCATCACCGGGGCCAATTTCATTCCGCCCAATGCCCTGAAGGTACCCGCCCTGATGGCCGAGCTGATTGGCTGGCTGAATGACAATCCTGACGGGCTGCATCCGCTGCAGCAGGCCATGCTGTTTCATCATCGCTTTGTGCACATCCATCCTTTTTTTGATGGCAATGGCCGCACCATCCGTTTGCTGTTCAACTTGCTGCTGATGCGGGAGGGGTACCCGCCCGCCATCATCCTGCGGAACGACCGGAAGAAATATTACGAAGCCCTCAACCAGGCCAATGAAGGACGCTTTGAAAAACTGGCACTGCTCATGAGCCAGGCCCTGGAGCGCTCCCTGGATATTTATCTGGGCAACCTGCTGGACCGTGCAGATGAATACGATTCTCTCA
This sequence comes from Chitinophagaceae bacterium, assembly GCA_025455205.1. Classification (GTDB taxonomy): domain Bacteria; phylum Bacteroidota; class Bacteroidia; order Chitinophagales; family Chitinophagaceae; genus Phnomibacter. The sequence continues at coordinate 3,946 of JALOMZ010000231.1, forward strand.
GCAATATTGCCATGGAGGAAGGGGTGCCCTACAACCAGGAATACCTGAGCCTGCTGGCACGTACCGGCAAAATAGATGCCTATAAGGAAGGCCGCGTCTGGTATACCTCCAGGGCGGCCTTACAGGAATATTTCGAAGGGAGAAAACGCAAGCGGGTTCCCAAATCCTGAGCAACGCTTATGCAGGCACCAGCTCAGGGTTGGCAGGCAGCAACTGGGCCACGTTGATATGGATTTGCCGGAGCAGTTTTTCCTCCAGCAGCTGGGCCATGGTTTCCATGTACACAATCACATCCTCGCGCTGGTTGCGGCTCAGCCAGCGGAAGCCACCGGGCAGGGCCTGCAACACTTCCTTGTCTTCCAGGTATTCAATGTTGTGGATGTCGCTGGGCGTGAGGCCTATCTGCTGCAGTTTGCTGATGAGCAGGCTAACGTGTGCATCG
>JALOMZ010000232.1 GCA_025455205.1 Chitinophagaceae bacterium
CTTCAAGCGCCTGTTGTTTTTCGACAAAGACCTGATCGAATGGCAGGAGCCCCTGTTATACGAAGATTTTTACAGCCGCTTGCTCCACCTGCGCAAGCGAAACAAGGCGGCCGGCGGACCAACCGGATGGGGCGTAACACACCGCATTCCGGCCCAGTTTGAACGCGTGTTCATCTTTCTGCGCCAGGCCGGCCACCAGGAAGTGCTGGTAGTGCTGAATTTCAGTGAACTGGCCATGGAACTGGATATCAATGATCACCGGGTACATGGACATTTCCGGGAGATATTCTCCGGGGAAGTGCAGGATTTTTCCGTGGATCGTTCCGTGGTGCTCGACGGATTTGGTTACAGGGTGTTTGAGAAGGAATAGGTGTATTTGTGACGATAGGGTTTACATATTATCGGTGCCGGTTTCTGCTTGCAGTGGATGGCACCTGGGTTTCATAAGTCAGTCAATTCTGCAGCATGCGAAAACTCTCCATGGAAGAACTGGGTCGCCTGTCGGCCCAGGCGTTCAAAGAGGCAAAGAAGCTGCCCCTGGTGGTGGTGCTTGACCAGGTGCGCAGCATGCATAACGTGGGCAGTGTATTCCGCACGGCCGATGCTTTCCTGATCAGCCGGATTGTGCTTTGTGGGTATACCCCGCAGCCACCGCACCGTGATATCCACAAAACAGCCCTGGGCGCCACAGAAACCGTGGAATGGTCATATGCGGCCAGTACGCTGGAAGCGGTGCAGGCGCTGAAACAGGCCGGATACCTGTTGGTGGCCGTAGAGCAAACCGCTGGCAGTATGCCTCTGGCAGACTTCAGCTGGGATGGCCGGCAGCCCATGGCGGTGGTGCTGGGCAATGAGGTGGAAGGGGTGCAGCAGGACGTGCTGGATGTATGCGATGCAGCGGTGGAGATTCCCCAGGCCGGTACCAAGCATTCCCTTAATATCAGTGTGGCAGCCGGCATCGTACTGTACGACCTCTTCAGGAAGTCGGGTCAATAGTCCCATTGCACTATAATTGGTATATTTCGGTTTCCCTTTGCGGAGACGCAAGGAAACAACTTTAAAACATCCCTATATGTTTCGTCAAGCATGCCTGGTGGCCGGCATGGTGGTATCCACCCTGTCGTTTGCCCAGCCCCTCGATCTGTCTGTATTCAAACAAATCAAGCCCCGCAATATTGGTCCGGCGGGCATGAGTGGCCGGGTAACGGCCCTCGACGTGAATCTGCAGCAGCCCGACATTATTTATGCCGGCACCGCCAGTGGCGGATTGTGGCGCAGTGAAGGCGGAGGCACCATCTGGACACCGCTGACCGACAGCCTGAATGTGGCTTCCATTGGCGCCGTGGCAGTAGACCAGCGCAACCCGCAGGTGATCTGGATAGGCACGGGAGAAGGCAATCCCCGCAACAGCCAGACCATGGGCGGCGGTGTGTTCAAAAGCATCGACGGTGGCCGTACCTGGAAAAATATGGGATTGGAAAAGACCCGGACCATTCACCGCCTGATCATCCACAAACACAATCCGGACATCGTGTATGTGAGTGCCCTAGGCACAGCATGGGGCGAAACCAATGAACGGGGCGTATACCGCACCAAAGACGGCGGCAAAACCTGGGAGCGCATATTATATGTAAACGACCGTACTGGTGCCGGCGACCTGGTGGTGGATCCCTCCAACCCCAACCGCATGCTGGTGAGCATGTGGGAATACCGCCGGTGGCCCTGGTTCTTTAAAAGTGGCGGGCCGGGTTCCGGTTTGTACCTTACCCTTGATGGAGGAGATACCTGGCAGAAGCTGACCGACAAGGAAGGCCTGCCTGCCGGTGAACTCGGTAAAATGGGCCTGGCCTGGGCGCGCAACAATCCACGCGTGGTGTACGCACTCATAGAATCCAAAAAGAACGCATTATACAGGAGTGACGATGGGGGCTTTACCTGGCGCATGACGGCTGATAAAAATATTGGAGACCGCCCGTTTTATTACAGCGACATCCATGTGGATCCCTCCAATGAAAACAGGCTCTATAATGTTTTCAGCAATGTGACCGTAAGCGACGACGGCGGTAAAACCTTTTCCACCCTGCTGGGATGGGATAATATCCACGGCGACCACCATGCCTGGTGGATTCATCCCACCGATCCGGATTTTATGATTGATGGCAACGATGGAGGCCTGGCCATTACGCGCGACAAGGGGCGTACCTGGGCCTTCAGCGAAACCTTGCCGGTAGGTCAGTTCTACCATGTGAATGTGGATGATCAGATCCCCTATAATGTTTATGGCGGCATGCAGGACAATGGCAGCTGGCGCGGGCCGGCCTATGTATGGCGTACGGGTGGCATCCGCAACCAGTACTGGGACGAGATTGCCTTTGGCGATGGATTCGATGTGGTGATAGAGCCCAACCAGCGCTATGGCTATGCCATGTGGCAGGGTGGCAACCTGCTGCGGGTGGATTTCCAGTCGGGCGCTTCAGAACCCTGCAAGCCTTACCATCCGGATGGCACCTTCCTGCGCTTCAACTGGAATGCCGGTATCGGCCAGGATCCCCTGGATCCCAAAACCATTTTTTATGGCAGCCAGTTCCTGCACAAGAGCAGCGATGGCGGTAAAACCTGGTCCATCATCTCTCCCGATCTGACTACCAATGATACCGCCAAGATAAAGGCGCACCTCAGTGGCGGACTTACCTACGATGTCACCGGAGCCGAAAACCATTGTACTATTATTGCCATCAGCGCCAGTGCCAAAAAGCAGGGCATCATCTGGGTGGGTACCGATGACGGCAACCTCCAGGTAACACGTGATGGCGGAGCCAGCTGGACCAACGTAGCGGCCAACCTGCCCGGCGTACCGGCCGGCAGCTGGATACCGCAGGTGCATGCCAGCCGCTTTAACGAAGGCGAAGCTTTTGTGGTGGTGAACAACTATCGCCGCAACGACTGGACGCCCTGGATATTCCGCACCCGTGATTTTGGCAAGACCTGGGAGCGCCTGGTGGATGAGAAAAAGGTGATGGGCTATGCCCTCAGCTTCATACAGGATCCGGTAGAGCCCCGCCTGATGTTTGCCGGTACGGAATTTGGTTTGTACATCAGCGTGGACGAGGGCAAGAACTGGAGCCGCTGGACCAATGGATATCCCACGGTGAGTACCTACGACATGGCCATTCAGCCCCGGGAGCATGATCTGGTGATCGGCACTTTTGGCCGGGCCCTGTGGATATTTGATGATATCCGTCCTTTCCGGGAAATAGCGTCCAAGGGGGCGGCATCCACCCTGCAGCAGGCGGTGAAAGTTTATCCTGCGCCCAATGCTTACCTGGCTAACATGCGCGAAGGCGCCGGCTCACATTTTTCCGGCAATGCCATGTACAAAGGCGACAACCGTGCCTATGGTGCGTCCATCACCTATTCGCTCAAAGCCCTGAACAGGAAGGATACTACGGCACCGGCTCCCAAGTCCGATTCGGTGAAAGTGGAGATCGTGGATGCCAACGGCAAAGTGATCCGTCACCTGAGCCTCATGGGCGAGGCAGGGGTGAATCGATTTTATTGGGACCTGTCGCAGGATGGAATCCGCATGCCTGTGCAACCCAAGCCAAAATCAGAGGCCCAGCCGCCCGCCGGGCCTTACGCCATGGCAGGCACCTATAAGGTGCGCATCAAATATGGAAGCAGTGTAGACTCTGCTATGGTGAAGGTGCTGGATGACCCGCGCAAGCAGGTAGACCTGGCCGGCGTGCAACAGTGGCACCAGGGATACCAGTCGTTTGCCGCGCTGGTGGAGGGCGTTACGGCCAGCATGGACAAATTGCGAGATGCCAAAGACCGTATGGCCCTGGTGGACAAGTTGCTGGAAGCACAGGCTCCCGATACAGCCGCCAAACGCCGGTACGAGGAAGCCAGAAAAGCAGTGAATAAACAAACGGAAGCCCTCATGAAGAAAGTAATGCCCGGGCCAGAGGTGCAGGGCATTTACGAAGATCCGGAACAACTCATGAATAAGCTGTCGTCTGTGGCTTTCTACCTGGATCCGGCCTTTGGCACACCCAACCCGCCGGCGGCTGCCCCTCCGGCCACTTTTGGCTGGGCCTTGAAAAAGGTGAAAACAGAGGCCGATGCCTTCAATGAGGCGGTGAAGTTGTTCGAAGGCAGGGAATGGAAAGCATACGAGGACGCCGTGAAGGCCCTGCAATTGCAATTGCTGCAGCCCCTGGGCAAGTAGTGGCGGATGCCTCTTTTTCAGAGTCGACAAGTTGACCCGGATAGCAGGGTAAAATATATAAGCCAATGAATGCAGGGGAGCGGCAAAGCCTGTCGCTCCCCTTGTTTCATATGCAGGGATTGAATGGACGGGCGGCAAAAAAGGGTGGGGGCGTT
>JALOMZ010000233.1 GCA_025455205.1 Chitinophagaceae bacterium
CGTGGTGCTGTTTTCATTGGCCGTGGCAATAAAGCCCTCTTTGGGATTGAAGGCCCAGGGCCGCTGCAGCATGGGCAGGTAGCCCGCCCATTCATAGCGGCCATCGCCGGGCACAGGTACCAGTCCGGAATGGGTGTTGCGTACAGGAGCAATGCCCACCGCCTGCCAGCCGATATTGCCGGCCCGGTCGGCCCAGATCATATTCTCCGCCGGTATATGGCTGTAGCGGCAGGCTTCGCGAAACTCCTGCCAGTGCCGGGCCTGGTTCATGCGCAGGCTGGCCAGGTAGGGCGCGCCGCCCACTTCCAGCCAGGCACAGCGCACGGCATAAGCCACCGAATGTATGGTATCGACATAAGTAACCGGACCGTGCACAGCATATAATAAGGTAACCGTGGTATCGGCCGCGCCCTTTACGCGAATGGTTTCCTCCAATTGTTGAAACGAATGCCATGTTCCCTTATGCCAGTAAAGGCCGGGATCGCCTGGCTTCAGGCGGTAAACATAGAGGTCTTCGGCATCGGTTTCGAAGATGGTGAGGCCCCAGGCACCGTATTCATTGTGGCCAATAGACACACCCGGCAGTATGGGTTCGCCGCCGCCGATCACGTTCCAGCCCGGCGCTTTCAGGTGCACCATGTAGCGCAGCGAGGGGGCCGCAATCACCCGGTGCGGATCGTTGGCCATGATGGGGTAGCCGCTTTCCGACAGCCGGCCGCTGAGCACCCAGTTGTTGCTGCCTTCGGTTTGCTCATACAAGGACCGAACCGCCAGGGCCTGTTCTATTGCAGGCGGCAGGCCGGCGCTGGCGCGATATGCCGGCAGGATATCTTCTTTGCGAAACGTTACGCCAGCACGAAAGGCCCTGTAAGGGGCAATGATGTTTTCATGCAGCAGGCTGGCATTGATGGTACTATCCAGCCGCAGATCGGGTTGCCGCGGCTCATAGCGCGTGATGGCTTTGAGGGCCGTATCGCCCATTTGCCGCACCAGGATGGCGGTGCGCAGTTCATCTTCCAGGTTGTTGAGCAGGCCTCCGTGCCGCGACACCACCACCTCCGGCGTCCAAAGGCCGGGCTGCCAGCCCAGGGCCTGCAATTCAACCGGCATGGGCAGGGTGCCATCCAGTACCTGCTGAATACAGGCATTCACCCCTTCCACAAAGGCTGTGATGATGGCTTTGCCCCGCGGATGATAGTGCTGCTGTTCCTGCTCCATGGAGCCGCGGAAGCGGAAGAGCCGGGCGCCGATATCCCGCTTCAACTCGCGTGGCCCCAGCACTTCGGCGAGGGTGCCTGTGGCCATGCGGCGAAAGAGCTCAAACTGGAAAAGCCGGTCGCGGGCGGCCTGATAACCCTGGGCAAAGAACAGGTCGTGCTCGTTTTGCGCTTCAATATGCGGCACGCCCCAACGGTCAATCTGAATAGTGACCGGAGCCTTGAGGCCCGGCAATGGCGGCAGGCTGTTTTGGGCCGCCGCCGGAAGCCCGGTGATGGCAACGCAGGAGCAGAAGGCTAATATTGGAAGGAACCGCATGTTGTTGGTTTTGGTGAGGAGGGGGCAAAACAGGGGCATCCTATTGGATGGTCATTATAAAGATACCAAGTGGAACTTTCTGCTGGAAACACAGGGCAATGGGCCAGTGACCCAGTACCAGAAGGCACATAAAAATGGCAGGCCGCACTAAGCCAATATGCAGCCTTCGTCATTGTGAGCGCCCGTTATAACTTACCCAGTATATTCATGTTCAATTCCAATCCTGTTCAAAGCATTTAACCTTAATAGCATTGACTAAATAACCGCAGAAACGCACCTATGAAAAAGCCTTTCCTGCTCATATCCCTGATATCCATACTCACCATCAAGGTCACTGCACAAAATCAATTTCCCAACCTTGACCCCAACGCGCTGGTAAGTACCCGTTACGACCTTACAGCATTGAACAAGCCCTTTACAGTGATCATCTATGGGGGTGTGGGCTGCGGATTTTCTCAGTACCTGATCCAAAATTTAGAGTTGCTGTCTGCATGCAGCACCAAGTGTGATATCGTACTCATCATGGACCAGCCGAAAGACAGTATCACCAAACATATGCAGGAGGTCATAGACAGGTATCCCACCTTCACCAATACCGTTCTTCAATACAGGCTCAGGAAGAAAAATGACTTTTTCCCGCAGCTGTTATTGTTCAGGGATAAGGTTCAGATAGAGCATATTGTTGGCCTTAAGGAAGGCATGCTCACCAACACCAGGAAGCGCATTTTGGAAGGCGACTAATACATCTCAAACGTCTGTTCTGGCCACCAGGAGCCCAGGGCGGCACTATGACATCCTGCTAATAAAACAGCCCGGCATAAAGCCAGGCTGCAAGGGTGGTGGCCTCGCCAGGAATCGAACCTGGATCTGGAGCTTCGGAAACTCTTATACTATCCATTGTACTACGAGGCCATCAAAATCCCGGGCGGCAAATGTGCAGCAAAATCGCAAAAGAGCCAAGTTTTACTGGATCAGGCCGCCCGCATTGGCCGCAAAGATCTTCACCGCAATGGCCAGCAGCACCACCCCAAAAAACTTGCGCACGGCCAGCATACCCGCCGCGCCCAGCAGGCGGCTGATGAAATCGAGCGACTTCAACACGAAATAGATAAACACCAGGTTGAGCAAAATGCCCACCAGTACCGGTATCTCATCGTAGTTGGCCCGAAGGGATATGATCGTGGTGAGTGTACCACTGCCGGCAATTAGCGGAAAAGCAATGGGTACCAGGGTGCCGGTCTTGGGATCGCCCTCGCTCTTGAAGAACTCAATGCCCAGCACCATCTCCAGGCCCAGGATGAAAATGACAATGGAACCGCCCACGGCAAAAGACTTCACATCTATGCCCAGTATATTCAGGAACTTCTCCCCCACAAAGAGGAACAGGATCATGAGTGCGCCTGAAATAAGTGTTGCCTTTGCCTCATTGATGCCGCCCATCTTGTGCTTGAGCGAAATGAGCAGGGGGATGGATCCAATGATGTCTATCACCGCAAAGAGGGTGAAGCTGATGGTGAGAATGGCATTCCAGTTCATACATGGCAAGATAGACCGCCCCGCCCGATTTCCGCCGATCTTTTGCCGCCTGCCCGCTGCAGCCGGCCAGACAGCACCCACGGCTTTAGCATAATTTTGACGTGTATATTTTCCTATATGTAAAATATACTTTACTTTTGGTGTATAAAACTTTACACCATGAACTACACCCTTTCACTCCCCACCCGCTACACCTGGATTGGCCTGGCGGTATTTCTGCCCTGCGCCGTTTTGGGCGCCCTTCACCTGCACCTCAACGTGGAACTGTCCTGGCTGAGCCTGCCCGGCAAGGCCGGCGACCTTTTTCACGGCAACCGCAACTTCACCGATGAACTGGCCCTGTCAGGCGCCATCGTGGGCCTGCTGCTGATGAGCTTTGCCCGCACCCGCCAGGAAGATGAGTTCATCCAAAGCCTCCGCCTGCAATCGTGGCACTGGGCCGTACTGGCCAATTTCGTGCTCCTTCTCATCGCCATCTGGACCGTGTACGACTCCCATTTCCTGGAGTTCATGGTGTACAATATGCTTACCGTGCCAGTGATCTTCCTGCTTCGCTTCCGCTACCTGCTGTACAAAAACCGCTCTGCAAACGATTAAATGCCACACCCATGAAAAACAAGATCAAAGTGCAGCGGGCCATCCACAACCTTACGCAGGCGGAACTGGCAGAAAAGATTGGCGTGAGCCGTCAAACCATCAATGCCATGGAAAGCAATAAATACGTGCCCAGCACGGTGCTGGCCCTGAAAATTGCCCGGCTGTTCCAAATACCTGTGGAAGAGATTTTCCTGCTCGACGAAGAAGACTGATACCATTTTTCACCCACACCACACCATACCCCATTCCCTGCCTGGCGCATCAACACGCCAGGCTTTTTTGTGGTGCCGGCCCGCAGTATGGCTTATCGCAGGTACCGCTGCAGGAATGCCACAAAGCGGAACACATCGGTGAAGTTGGTGGCCAGGCCCACGGAAATGCGGATGGCCCCGCGCATGCGGCCCAGGGCCGTGATCATATCGGCAAAATTACCGCTGCTGTGGCTGGTGAAATACCCTGCCAGCTCTTCTGTACTGATGCAATTGTTGATTTCGTCAATGCCCGGGTTACAGAAACAACCTGTGCGCAGGGAAATATTGGCCGCATTGGCATCTGCCTCCACTTCCAGGTAAGGCAATGCCTTTCCCTGATCGTCGAACACATTAAAGATGATGGTGCCCCCGCGCGATTGCGTATCCTTAGGCCCGAACACATTTACCAGTGCCGTGCCGTTCCGGTGGCGCAGCGCCTGCATGTTTTCCAGCAGCCAG
>JALOMZ010000234.1 GCA_025455205.1 Chitinophagaceae bacterium
GCTGGGAGCAAGATCCGGTAGTAGGGTTCTTTTTCGGCATCGTTTTCGACCTGTTCAACTTTGCGATGGTGGTATTCTATATCAGCGGTGTGGCCTTGCTGATGGTGAAATCATTTCTCAAAAACAGCCTCCTTTTATTGGCGCCCGTGGGTAAAATGGCACTCACCAGCTACCTGCTGCAAACGGTGGTGGGTCTGAGTCTGTTCTTCGGTTTCGGCTTCGGCCTCTTCCAGCACACCAGTCCGGGATGGAACCTTGGCATCGCCACCCTGGTTTTCCTGGGCCAGACCCTGGCAGCCCGCTGGTGGTTTACCAAGTTCCGTTATGGACCGGTGGAATGGCTCTGGCGCAGTGGTACTGCGGGAAAATGGATGCCCATGCGCTTGCAGTCTTCTTCATAACAACAGACGAAAGCAATCCTGATGTTTCTCAGGATCGACGCACCATAGACAGCAGAGCGTATCTTTCCTGCCAGCTTAAGCACCATGATTATTCGCCTGTTACTGATTACCGCCCTGCTTGGCACCTGGCCGGCCTGGTCCCAATCATTGCAATACCACTTTGCTGCTCCCAATGCAGTCCACCACGAAGCCATCATACAGCTGACTGCCCGGCAGCTGCCTGCGGGCCCCGCCCTGTTTCGCATGAGCCGCTCCTCTCCCGGGCGTTATGCCACGCATGAATTCGGAAAAAACATATATAACCTGAAAGCCATAGATACAGCAGGCAATCCCCTGCCATTGAAACGCATCGGCGCCGACGAGTATGAGATCAGCGGACATAGCGGCACCGTGAAACTGCAGTACACCCTTTACGCCAACCATGCCGATGGCACCTATGCCTTGGTAGACCCTGCCGGACTGCACCTCAACATGCCCGCCTGCTTTGGCTGGATCAAGGGCCTTGAAAACGCCCCCATCACCCTCCGGTTTGCATTGCCCGACAGCAGCTGGCAAATAGCCACCCAGCTGTTTGCCACCACCGACAGGTTCACCTTCACCGCCCCCAACCTGCAATATTTCATGGATGCCCCCGTAAAGGCCGGTACCCTGCGATTCCGTTCATGGCAGGTGAATAACCCCGATGGCACCCAACAGGAAATCCGCATTGCCTTCGACACCGAAGCCACCGATGCACAGCTCAACGCATTCACGGAAAAAGTGAAAAAGATAACCAGCGAAGCAGCCGCTGTTTTCGGGGAATATCCAGCTTTTGAAACGGGCCGTTATACTTTTTTGGCCAGCCTGAATCCGTATGTGCAGGGCGACGGCATGGAGCACCGCAACAGCACCATGATCACCATGCCGGTTCCGCCCGGCATGATCGACTATGCCCTGGGTACTTTTGCGCACGAGTTCTTCCACGCGTGGAATGTGGAGCGGATCAGACCGGCATCACTGGAACCTTTCAGCTTTGAAAAAAGCAATGTGAGCGAAGCCCTCTGGGTGGCCGAAGGCTTTACCCAATACTATGGCAGCCTGCTGGAAACACGGGCGGCATTGCAGGATGAAAAGGGATGGCTGGCCAGCCTGGCAGCCTGCATCAATGCCAAGCAACACCGCCCGGGCGGCAGGCACTACAATGTGATCGAAAACAGCCAGCATGCCGTATTCAGCGATGCCGGCGTTTCCATCGACCGCACCAATACGGACAACATATTCAGTTCCTATTATATGACCGGGGCCGCCATGGCGCTGGCCATGGACCTGGACTTGCACAACCTGTTTGGCAAATCGCTGGATGACTTTATGCGAGCCCTCTGGCTGCAACACGGCAAAACCGGCATCCCCTATACCATGCAAGACCTGCAGGATGTGCTGGCTGTGGTTAGCGGAGACACCGCATACGCAGCCGCATTTTTCAGGGATTATGTATATAGTAACCAGCTGTTTGACTATTCCACCGCCCTGCAGCCGGCAGGCATCATGCTGCGTCCCCGGGAGCCAGGAAAAGCCTGGCTGGGCCCCAACCGGCTTGAGGAAAGGGAAGGCGGACTAATGGTGAGCGGAAATACGATTGCCGGCACCCCGCTGTACCTGGGAGGCATAGACCGTGGCGACATCCTGCTGCGCGCAGATGAAACAAACCTGTCTACCGAAGAGGCGCTCAACGGCTGGCTCAATCAAAAGCGGCCGGGCAACAAAGTCCGCCTCCACTTCTCCCACCGGGGACAGGAAAAATGGGCCGAAGTCACCCTGCAGGCCTCACCGGATATCCTGCTGGAAAAGATGCCCTCACCCAACGAAAATCAGCGCAGCCTGTTGACACAATGGCTTGGGCCCCGAAGCCGATAAACCGTTCACCCGCCTGGAATGGCCGGGCCGCCAAAGCCATATCTCCCTATTTTTACCGTACGATCAAGCTTTGGCCCTATGGAAACTTATGGTAGAATATTGCTGGTGGCCATGCCGGCATTCCTGATACTGGTGTTGTTTGAAAAATGGTATGGATGGAGAAAAGGAAAAGATACCGTGGACAATATGGACATGATATCCAGCCTGAGCTCCGGCATCACCAATGTGACCAAAGATGTGCTGGGCCTCAGCATTGGCATCCTCAGCTATGGATGGCTGGTGCAACACCTCGCCCTGGTGGAAATTAAAAACCATATACTCACCTACATCATCGGATTCATCGTTATTGATTTTCAGGCCTACTGGGTGCACCGCTGGAGTCACCACATCAATATTTTCTGGAACCGTCACCTCATCCACCACAGCAGCGAAGAGTTCAACCTGGCCTGTGCCCTGCGGCAAAGCATTTCCAGCATACTCAACCTGTTTACCTTCCTCCTGATACCCGCCGCCCTGCTGGGCGTGCCCACCCAGGTAATTGCCACCATTGCCCCCCTGCACTTATTTATGCAGTTCTGGTACCACACCCGGCATATTGGAAAGCTCGGCTTCCTGGAGAAGATCATTGTCACCCCCAGTCACCACCGCGTGCATCATGCCATCAACCCCGAATACCTCGACAAGAACCTGGCGGCCATCTTCATTGTGTGGGATAAATGGTTCGGCACTTTCCAGGAAGAGCTGGACCATGTGCCGCCGGTATATGGCATCACCCGCCCTGCCGCCACCTGGAACCCTATCAAGATCAACTTCCAGCACCTGTGGTTGCTGATGCAGGATGCCTGGCGCACCCGCAACTGGTGGGACAAACTGCGCATATGGTTCATGCCCACCGGCTGGCGCCCTGCCGATGTGGCCGATCGATATCCCGTGGCCAAGATCGACGATGTATACCATTTCGAGAAATACCATCCGCCACACCACCGGCTGCTGCCGGCCTGGAGCTGGGTGCAGCTGACCATGACCCTGCTGCTCATCAGCTACTTCTTCGGATTCATTGCCCGCATTGGTGCACCCGATATGTTTGTGTACGGCGCCTTCATCTTCCTGTCGGTTTACGCCAACACCGAACTGATGGACCGCAATGCCAACGCGGTGTACTGGGAGGGACTGAAGAACATGGCCGGCATTCTGTGGATTGTACAAACGGGCGACTGGTTCGGGCTGAATGAATTCCTGCCCGGCGGCACCCAGATCCTGATGGCCTATTTTGTCATCGCCACCATTGCAGTAGCATGGTTCTGCACAGCTATCCAAAAAGAGGATAGTCGCCCCAATATAGCACTGTAAAAAAATCAATATGCTCACCATGCGTGTCTTTCGCCTCCTGCTGCTTGCCGTTGCCTGTCTGATAAATTTTGCCGGCATGGCACAGCCCAAACCGGCCTATGCCCTGTTCACGGCCAATGGTCAAGCGGCCGATTTTGGTACCATGCTGGCCTTCATGCAGGAAAGGGAAGTGATCCTGTTTGGAGAGTACCATAACAACCCCATCTCGCATTGGCTTCAATTGGAACTCACGCGGGCCATGGGCGACCAGCGCGCCATTGTGCTGGGCGCCGAGATGTTTGAAACCGACAACCAGCAGGCACTCAACGATTTCCTGGAAGGACGCATCACTGCCAAAGGACTGGATACTGCCGCGCGGCTGTGGAAGAACTATCCCACGGATTATGCCCCACTGGTTAAATACGCGAAAGAAAAGAAATACCCTTTCATAGCCACCAACATTCCAAGGCGATACGCCAGCATGGTGAGCAAAGGTGGATTTGAGGTATTGGATACACTCTCCGCCGCAGAAAAAGCCTGGATGATGCCGCTGCCTGTGTTATATGATTCTTCCCTGCCCTGCTACAAGAATATGATCGCCAGCATGGGCGGACATGGCGGCCCCAACCTGCCCCGGGCCCAGGCCGTGAAAGATGCCACCATGGCGCATTTCATTCTGGCCTACCTGAAGCAAGGGGTACCCTTCATTCACTACAATGGCGCTTATCACAGCGACAACTACGAGAGCATTGGCT
>JALOMZ010000235.1 GCA_025455205.1 Chitinophagaceae bacterium
CTCCCCGCTCGGTATCAGACAGGGCTTCGGACTCAATCCACACCACACGTGCTACCTGTTGGAATACCAGTTGCGCAATGCGGTCGCCATGCTGGATGGTATGCGGTTCTGTATCCAGGTTGATCAAAATCACCTTCACCTCGCCGCGGTAATCGCTGTCGATGGTGCCGGGTGTATTGAGGCAGGTGATGCCCTGTTTGGCTGCCAGACCGCTGCGGGGCCGTACCTGGCCTTCATAGCCTGGCGGGATCTCCAGGAAGAGGCCGGTGGGCACCATGGCACGCTGCATGGGCTGCAGCACCAGGGACGCATCCAGGTGGGCCCGCAGATCAAGGCCGGCGGCGCCGGGCGTGGCATAGGCCGGCAACGGGTTGGACGATTGGTTCACAATCCTTACCTGTACAGGCTGTTCCATATTACTGCAGGTTTTTGCTGAGCAGGGCCACGGCCATGGCCGCAATACCCTCCTTCCGGCCAATGAATCCCATCAATTCCGTGGTAGTTGCCTTGATGCTTATGTCTTCCAGCCTGGTCTTGACCACAGAGGATATGATCAGCTGCATCTTGTCGACATACGGCCTGATCTTGGGTTCCTGCAGGCAGAGGGTGGCGTCTATGTTCACCACATGGTACCCGCGCTCCCACACCATATCTATGGTGCGCTGCAGCAGTACCTTGCTGTCAATATCCTTGTAATCGGCGCTGGTATCGGGAAAATGCGTTCCAATATCACCGAGGCCCAGTGCCCCCAGCAGGGCGTCGCAGATGGCGTGTAACAAAACGTCGGCGTCGCTGTGCCCGAGGGCGCCTTTGTGGTGGGGAATTTTCACGCCGCCAATCCAGAGATCACGACCTTCCACCAGCTGATGAAAGTCTATGCCTTGTCCAATTCTGACCATATCACTAGTATTAAAAAAACAAGAGCGAAGGTACTTGCCTTCGCCCTTGAAAATGAGGTCGTTGATAAGTTATTCTCCACCGCCGAAATCGAAGGCCAGGTTAAACCGGAGGGTATTGCTCAGCGGGTTGCGGTTGGTGCCGCTGCCGGAGGGAACCAGGTAGGAGAAGTTAATGTTCATGGTATTGAATTTCACCCCCACACCAAAAGTGAAATACTGCCGGTTGCCCTTGGTTTTGTCTTCATAATAATAACCGGCTCTCACAAAAAACTGGTCGGCATAGCTGTATTCCGTTCCTATGCCAAACTGCAGCTCCTTGAGTTCTTCGCTGAAACCGCCCGGGGCATCGGAGAAGGAGGTGAACCAGGAGGACACCACACTTTGGCTGCGGTAATCATTCAGGGCGTTGGCATCGGTGGCGCTGTCGCCGGTAGACACGGGTGGCGTAGGTACCAGCAGTTTGTTCATATCCAGGGCAAAAGCCAGCTTGCTGGTTTCGTCGAAGGCTTTGGTGTAGCTGACACCCAGGCCCATATTGGCCGGGATGTAATCCTTTTCCTCCGCGTTGTTGGTGTAGCCGATCTTACCGCCCAGGTTGGTAAAGGCGGCACCAAAGCGGAATCCCTGTCCCATTTCATCGGTGCCGTCATAAAAGCCGGTGATGTCACCGGCAATGGTATTGCCAGCCTGGTAGGTTACCCCACTGGAGGAAGCATAGCCACGGGCCAGATTGGAATTGATATAGCGGAGGTTGGCACCCACGCTCCAGCTGGCGGAAAGCTTGCGGCTGTAACCAACATCAATCCCCAGTTCGGTGGGTTTACCCGTACTCAGCGGGTTGCCGCTGAAATCGGTGAACTGGATATCGCCCAGGTCGAAATAGCGCAGCGAGCCTGTGATGGCAGACTCATCGTCCAGCTTGTAGTAACCAGACAACGCGGCGAGGAATACGTCAGACACCCCAATATCCTTGAGCCAGGGCGTATAGGTCATGCTGATGCCTGCCTTGTCTTTCAAAAAGGCTGATTTAGACACGTTCCAGAAGGTGGAGTTTCCGTCGGGGCTGGTGGCCACCCCTACATCACCCATGCCGCCGGCACGTGCGTCGGGACCGATGCGCAAAAAGGGAACAGCGGTGGTGACTACGTTGATGGACTGGCTTTGCTGTGCGCTTGAAAACAGGGTGGTAAGCAGGGCTACGCCTGTGAGAAAACCGTAAGTCGTCGATCTCATGAATCTGTTATTTAAAAAAAAGACTACCAACCTCTGAAGGCTTGTTATCCTGAAAAGCTGGTGTTTACAGTTTAGGTTGGAGTAGAGATTGACTAATAGGCAGGTTAGTATTAGTGACCCGAAAATAGGCAAATTCAACAAAACGCAGCAAAACGGTTCCCGGGCAATTCAGGAACCCATAACGAAAAAAAAGCCCCGATATTCTGTACGAGCCGGTATTTATTGCTTTTCGCGGCTCCAAACCTCGGCAATAGGGTCGCCCTTGGAGCTTTTGCCAGAATGGTTCCATACCCCGTTTTCCACCCTGCCATCGAACGACAGGCTGGCCCCTACCCGTGAGCTGTCGCGGCTGAAAAACTCAATATATTCTGTGTACTTACCGTCCTTGAAAGTATAGCGTCCGCCGCCGGTACCAGAGAATTCACCGGTCTCCGTGTTGATGGCCATCCATTGGAAGCGGGAGCCCGACAGCAGCTTCAGGGTCTTGCGAGCCCGCTTTGGGATGGGCACCATGGATCCATTCTGCATCCGGCCTGTAATACGCCAGCACCCGGCCAGGTCGCCCTTGCCATCATCAATGCGCTTGAATGCCGTGCCATTGAACTCCAGGCCCTCCTTCACCAGCTGCACTGATGCCGTTACCTCGTTGCCAACCGCCTCCTTTTGAAAGGTGTCGAACTCTACCAGGATGCGCAGGTTGCCTTCTGTAAACGTAAACGGGCCACCCCAGGTATAATTGAATTTCCGCTGCTCCGGGTGATAGGAAGTAAGGGAAAAATAATCATCGGTCATAAGGATGCTCAGCACCGTGCCATCGGCGCCGCGAGACTGATAGCTGCCATAAAGTTCCTGGGGCTGCACAGGCGCCGTGCCGCTGAAAGAAAGGGATAGCAAAACAAAACTGAGGGCAAGCACTCGCTGAAATCGTGAACGCATGGGTTGGTTACTGTGGTTTTACGATAGCCTAAAATATCAAAAAGCCGTCATACTTCACCATAAAATCAAGGATCCTTTCTAACCTGTTATGGCGTGTCCACTCATCCGTCGGCAAGCATGCTGCCGCCCTGATCATTGGCCATTACACGGTTGCATTCTTCCAGCAGCCTGTCGGCGTTGATGGCTACCGTGCCCACTTCCTCGCATACCAGTCCGCCGGCCAGATTGGAGATCTCCGCCATCAGCTGTACATCGCGGGTGGCCGCATATACCAGCGCAGCCACGGCTATCACCGTATCGCCCGCACCGCTTACATCCGCAATATTGCGCACATGGGCCGGAATGATGCGTCCATTGGTGCCGTCGTGGTAGAACATGCCGTGCTCACTCAGGGTAACCAGCGACACCCGGTGGGCCAGTTTCTCAAACAATGCCTGGTGGATGATCTCCATCTGCTCCAGCGTTACCGGCGCTTCCAGCATGCTGAGGGCCTCGCGCGCCTCCTTGAGGTTGGGTTTGAAGATGTCCACTCCCTGGTAGGCAAAGAAATTGCGGCGCTTGGGATCAACGGCCGTGGTGATACCGTGCTGCCGGCAATAGGAAAGCAGGGCCTCAATAACGGCTGCCGTGAGCACGCCCTTATTATAGTCTTCAAAGATGACCACATCCGGCCGGTCTGCCTCAAAAAGCGCCAGGGTCTTCTCTATAAAACGGGTCTCCTTCTCCGGTTCCAGGTCGGTGCTCACCTCGTAATCCAGGCGCAGCAAATGCTGGCTGCGGCTGATGATCCGGATCTTATTGGTGGTGATGCGGTCTTCACTTTTCCAGATACCCTCCGTATTGATCCCCTTGTCCTTGATCATGATCTCCAGCAGGAGGCCGTCTTCATCAGTACCGGTAACGGAATGCATGGATACCCTGGCACCCAGTTCCCGCAGGTTGAGCGCCACATTGCCGGCGCCCCCAATGCGGTATTCACGGCCTTTCACCGCCACCACCGGCACCGGTGCTTCCGGTGAGATCCTGTCGGTATGTCCCCACCAGTAAGTGTCAAGCATGATATCGCCTACCACGGCAACATGCAATTTTTCAAATTCACTGAAAACCGAATCGAACATGTTTCAATTTTATTGGCGGCCGCAAAAATACTGGCTTGCAACGGTGTTTGGGCCAAGCCCTGCTAATCTTCCCCCACCGTCGGACGGAACGTGCGTCGGGCGATATAGTAGAGGGGAATGCCAATGGCTACAATAATGAAACCGGGCCAGGTATACTGCGGCTTGTACACCAGCAGCAGGCCGCAGAAAGA
>JALOMZ010000236.1 GCA_025455205.1 Chitinophagaceae bacterium
CCAGTCCGATGGACGTGAGGATCCGGGATAATTTTTCGGGTTCCACCCATTCTGCGGGCAGTTCCTTTCCAATGGGCAAATAGGTACACAGCCAATTATAGGATATGGTCATAGTTTGATTGCTAGGGCGGCAAAGATACGGGTCGGCCGGGGCCGGGAACTGCAAAAAATGCGCGCCGGCTATCCGCGCGCCGAGCGGTAAAAATGGGCGCCGCCATCCTGGCCGGGAGGCCTGCCGGGATGAGCGTCAGGCCCGGCGCATGGACCTGTTTAAGATGCCCGATCTATGGGGTAAACACCCAAATAAACGGCGGAAACGAGGCAGTTTCTTTTCGCACAGGCTATTTGTGGAAAATGGTTCACAAAAGGCGTGAAATGTGCGTGGAACGCCTTTTTTCTGTGGATTACAGGGGTTAACTTGTGGTATAACCAGGGGGCCAATGTGCATGAAGCAGGAATAAAATATTTCGACAGGGCCATTACATGGATGGTTTTTTTGCGATTACCTTCGACCTCCCTTACTGGAAAATATTTCCTAAGCACACCACCTACAATGCCCCGCAGGGGCCCTCACCAGGGGTCAGGCCCGCCAGCCGCGCGCCCTCATGGGGAACCTTTTTGTGCTGAAGAATGACCAGTCAGCTAACTGCAACAGGAAACTTGAACCCATTTGATTTGACACTTACATGGACCTCACCAACGTTGGAAAAGACAAGAAGCGCAGAATAAAAGGAAGCCCTGACCTTACCGCCAACGCCAACCTGCTGTTTGGCAAGAAACCACCCCAGGCCCTCGAACTGGAGGAGGCCGTATTGGGCGCCATTATGCTGGAAAAAAGCGCTTTCGACGTAGCCAGCGAACTGCTCAATCCGAGTGTTTTCTACGACTTCAAGCACCAGCGGATATACAGCGCCATGATGGGCCTGCAGCAGAACAACATGCCCATTGACCTCCTCACAGTGGTGGAGGAACTGCGCAAGCGCGGTGAACTCGAAGCGGTGGATGGCCCCTACAAGATCACCAAGCTCACCAATGCCGTGGTGAGCAGCGCCCACCTGGAAACGCACTGCCGCATCCTGGTGCAGAAATTCATTCAGCGCGAACTCATCCGCATCAGCGGAGAGATCATCGGCGATGCCTTTGAAGACAGTGCCGACGCCTTCGACCTGCTGGACGAAGCAGAAGGCAAGCTCTTCGAAGTGTCGAACAGCTTTGCCAAACGCAATTTCGACGAAATCACCAATGTGCTCGCGCAAACAGTGAACCGTATTGAGGAACTGCGCAACAAAACGGAGGATATCTCCGGCGTGCCCAGCGGCTTCACGGAGCTGGACAAAATCACCTATGGTTTCCAGCCCACCGACCTCATCATTGTGGCTGCCCGCCCCTCGGTGGGTAAAACGGCTTTCGCGCTCAACCTGGCGCGCAATGCGGCCCTGCACCCGGCCCGGCCTACGCCGGTAGGGGTTTTCAGCCTGGAAATGAGCAATTCCCAGCTGGTGCAAAGGATCCTGAGTGCAGAAAGTGAGATCTCCATGGAAAAGATTGCCCGCGGACAACTGGAAGACCATGAGATGAAACAGCTGTACACCAAGGGCATCCAGCGCCTCTCCAGCGCACCCATTTTTCTGGATGATACCGCCGCCCTCAACATTTTCGAACTCCGTGCCAAGGCACGCCGCATGGTGAACAAGCACAAGGTGGGCATGATCATCATCGACTACCTGCAGCTGATGAGCGGTTCCAGCGAAAACCGCAACATGAACCGCGAACAGGAGATCAGTAATATCTCGCGCTCCCTCAAGGGCCTGGCCAAGGAACTGAACATCCCGGTGATAGCCCTGAGCCAGCTGAGCCGTGCCGTGGAAAGCCGCAAGGAAGGCAACAAGATCCCGCAGCTGAGCGACCTCCGTGAATCGGGCGCTATTGAACAGGATGCCGACATGGTTATGTTCCTGTACCGCCCCGAATATTACGAAATCAACCAGAATGAACACGGCGAAAGCAACAAGGGCGAAACGCTCATCAAGATAGCCAAGCACCGTAACGGTCAGCTGGGCAACGTGAAACTGCAGGGCCAGCTGCACATCCAGCGCTTTGTTGACTTTGATGAAACCGGCGGGTTTGGCCCCGGCGGCAGCTTCCGCCCCATGCGCGGCGAAGAAGGCGGCCAGGGCAGCGGCGCCGCCCTGTTCATTGAGAAGCCCAGCCGCATGAACGATATGCAAAACTTTGACGACGGCTTTGATGAGGAGAACCTGATTTAGCGACCCATCGAATTCTGCATGTGGAGGAGCCCCGTTTGGCGGCTCCTCTTTTACTTTGTAATATGGAAAAGCCCTGGTTCTACATACCCGACGCGGTGGCCGGCGGGCAGGTGATGCTGGACGAAGCATCGGCCCGGCATGCGGTGCAGGTACTGCGCCTGCAGCCCGGCAACAGCCTGATGCTCACCAATGGCAAAGGCACCGTGCATGATGCCGTTATTCATACGGTGCATAAGAAACAATGCATCGTACACATTACCCATACAGCACAAATACCTTCCAGGGTTCGCCGGCGGGTGGGCATAGGCATTTCCCCCACCAAGAACACCAGCCGCCTGGAGTGGTTCCTGGAAAAGGCCACGGAACTGGGCGTATCAGATATTTACCCCCTGCTCTGCCACCGCACGGTACGTGCGCATTTCCGCCACGACAGGATGCAGGCCATCTGCGTGAGCGCCATGCTGCAGAGCCAGCAGGCCTGGCTGCCGGCACTGCATGAACCCATGCCGGTGCAAGACCTTATAGCCAACATGCAGTCAGAACAAGCCGGGCACTACCACCACCGGTGGATAGCCCACTGCAGCGAACTGGAAAAGCATCACCTGAGCCAGGTGGTGCAGCCGGGCATGCACGACAGCCTGTTGCTCATTGGCCCTGAGGGTGATTTCACCAACGAAGAGATTGTGCTGGCCGAAAATGCAGGCTTCAACCCCGTAGCATTGGGCAATACCAGGCTGCGTACCGAAACCGCCGGCCTGGCCGGAGCCAGCCTGCTCTGCCTGATGCCCTGAAACACAGGCAGCCGCTTCCTCCGGGAAGCGGCTGCCTTGACATACGCTGATGTTGAACCTTATCAATGGGCCATATCATCTGCCCCTTCCTGCTGCGGCAACATGGGCTCGTTGAGCCGCACCAGCCTTTGCTTCTCCCGCATCCTGCGGCGCATGGCCATATTCAGCATCTCCACGGCAAAGGAAAATGCCATACCGAAATAAATGTAGTTCTTAAGGTGCAGCTCATGGGCGCTTTCGCTGTCCCAGCCCTCAATCACCAGGCTCAGGCCAATCATTACCAGGAAAGAGAGCGCCAGCATTTTCACTGTAGGATGCTGGTGAATGAACCCTGCAATGCGGGGGGCAAACAGGAACATCACAATCATGGCTATCACCACAGCGGCAATCATGATCTCAACGTGCTTGGCGGTACCACCTGCCGTAATGATGCTGTCGAAGGAAAAGACCATATCAATGAGCACAATCTGGGCCATGGCCTGCGCCATGGAAAGCATGACACCATTCTTGGCCGTTGCTGCCGGGTCTTCGCCTTCCAGCTTGTGGTGGATCTCCTTCACTGATTTATACATCAGGAAAAGGCCTCCCAGCAGCATTACCAGGCTGGCCAGATCAAATCCCTTCTGGTTAATGGTAAACAGGTTCTTGCCTTTCTGATCCAGCAGCCATCCAAGGGCCAAGAGCAGCAGGCTGCGTGTAATGATCCCAAAGATCATCCAGAAGGTGCGGCCGCGCTTGCGCTTTTCTTCGGGCAGCCTGTTCAGGATCAGGCTCACAAAGATCACGTTGTCGATGCCCAGCACCACTTCTAGGATGACCAGGATAATGAAGCTGATAAGGGCTTCCGATGTAAAAAGGTATTCCATGTATTGGATTGAATGAGCTGCAAAAATAGTGTTAGCTGTGTCATGACCTCATGCCATTACGCGGAGGCCAATCCCTGCTGGATATTACGGGCAATGCCGGGCCCTTCGTAAATGAAACCGGTCCATACCTGCACCAGGCTGGCCCCGGCCCGCAGTTTCTCCCTGGCATCTGCAGCGGTAAAAATGCCACCAGAGGCCATCAGGGGGATTTGCCGGCCCACCCTGTTATACAGGTAAGCCACCACTTCGGTAGCCCTTGCCCGCAGCGGAGCCCCGCTAAGGCCACCGGCGCCGGCTTCGCCCGCTCTTATCTTGCCGGCATCACTCAGGTGCTGCCGCTCAATGGTGGTATTGGTGGCCACCAGCCCGTCCAGTTGAATTTCCAGGGCCAGGTCGGCCACATCATCCAGCTGGGCATCCGTTAGGTCCGGGGCAATCTTGAGAAAT
>JALOMZ010000237.1 GCA_025455205.1 Chitinophagaceae bacterium
GGAACGGTATTGCAGGAATACAACAGCGGCGACATTCCAACGGTGGCCACCCCGCAGTGGCGGCAGTATGGATTTTACTTCACTACCACCAGCACTTCCACCGAGGTGGTGTTACGCATGACCAACAATGCCCGGGGCGGCATTGGCAACGACCTGGCACTGGATGATATCACCTTCCGGCCCTGCGGCCCGGATGTAAGCGGCACCATTGTGGGCTATGGCGATTCGGTAGGAGTGTGCGTGGAAGAACCAAGTGCATACACCCTTACTGCTTCTGTTTCTTCGGGGTTTGCCCAGCCGGTGTTCCAATGGCAGGTGAGCCAGGATAGGGGACGCAGCTGGCGAAACCTGCCGGGCGCTACTGCCCTCAGTTATATACGGCCTTCTTCCGGAGCCGGTAGTTACTGGTATCGCCTGATGACAACAGAGCAGACAAACAGCGGACGTACACAATGTGGCGTGCATTCCAATATCCTCATTGTGGAGGTGCATCCTCCGCCTTTCGTGAGTGCCGGTCCCGACCGTACATCGCTCAGTGGCACCCCAGTGGTGTTGCAGGGAAGGGTGGATACGCCATTTACCAGCTTTTACTGGAGCCCGGCGCAGTATCTGAATAATCCCAACCTGCTTACGCCCACTGTCAGCCTTGTGCAGGATCAGGCCTATACCCTGTACGCCACATCAGCTTATGGTTGCAGGAACAAGGATGAGGTACTGGTGCGGGTGGCTGACGGTATTTATGTGCCCAATGCCTTTACGCCTAACAATGACGGCCTCAACGATCACTGGCGCATACCCTACCTGGATCCCGGATTGGGTGCCACCGTAAGGGTATTCAACCGTTACGGGCAGGTAGTGTATACGGTTACGGCCGACAACGTTGACTGGGACGGAGCCTTTCGCAGCCAGCCACAACCTGCCGGTACCTATGTGTACCAGATCCAGTTTCCCGATGGACGCCCCGTTATGAAGGGTACATTCTCACTCATCCGGTAGTTACCTTAAATATATTTATGCCGTTACGGTCATTCCATTAATGCATGCAATAGGTTTGTACTGATCCTATAGTACCGGATCCATACAGGCCTTCTTCTATTCAGATATTGTCAATGGTCCTTTCAGCCTTGCAGCCTATCGTTCAGGTCCAGCCGGTGTTTGCGGGCAGTATCCCTGGCAATGTCATAGCCTGCATCTGCGTGGCGGATCACGCCCATGCCGGGGTCGTTGCGCAATACCCTGGAGAGGCGGGCAGCAGCAGATTCCGTACCATCGGCCACTATGACCATGCCGGCGTGAATGCTGTAGCCCATGCCCACGCCGCCGCCATGGTGGAGGCTCACCCAGCTGGCGCCGCCGGCGGTGTTCACCAGCGCATTCAGCAGGGGCCAGTCGGCCACGGCATCACTGCCATCGAGCATGGCTTCGGTTTCGCGGTTGGGGCTGGCCACGCTCCCTGTGTCGAGGTGGTCTCTGCCAATGACGATGGGGGCTTTAACCTGGCCGGTGCGCACCAGTTCGTTGAAGGCCAGGCCGGCTTTTTCCCGTTCTCCCTGTCCCAGCCAGCAGATGCGGGCCGGCAAACCCTGAAAGGCGATCTTTTCTGACGCCAGGTCCAGCCAGCGTATCAGCGACTTGTTTTCCGGGAAAAGGTTGCGGATCACTTCATCGGTCACGGCTATGTCAGCCGGATCGCCGCTAAGCGCGGCCCAGCGGAAGGGCCCTTTGCCCTCGCAGAAGAGCGGCCGGATATAGGCCGGCACAAAGCCAGGGAAGTCGAAGCAGCGTCCCGGGCGGTAGTGGGTTACCTGCGTGATACCATTGGGATGTTGCTGTTCCCATTCCTGCGCACGGGCGCGGATATTGTTGCCATAATCAAATGTGATGGCACCCTTGTCCATCAGTTGAAGCATCAGTTGTACATGCAGGTGCATGCTTTCGTAACTGAGCCGCATGTATTCCTCCGGATTGGCCTGGCGCAGTGCATTGGCCTGATCATTGCTGAGGGTATGCGGAATATATCCCACCAGCGGATCGTGCGCGCTGGTTTGGTCGGTAAGGGTGTCGGGAATAATATCGCGCGAGAGCAGGTGGTCGAGCAGATGTACAGCGTTGCACACCACGCCAATGCTGCGGGCAATGCCTTCGCGGCGGTAATGCATGGCGGCATTGATGGCGTGGTCAATGCTGGTATATTTTTCATCGAGGTAGCGGGTTTCCAGCCGCTTGTCGATGCGCCATTCTTCCACCTCCGCTATCAGGGCCACCCCTTCGTTCATGGTAATGGCCAGTGGCTGGGCGCCGCCCATGCCACCCAGTCCGGCTGTTACATTCAGGGTGCCTTTGAGGCTGCCGCCAAAATGCTTTTCGGCAATGGCTGCATAGGTTTCATAGGTGCCCTGCACAATGCCCTGGCTGCCGATATAAATCCAGCTGCCCGCGGTCATCTGGCCGTACATCATGAGTCCTTTTTTCTCCAGTTCATCGAAGTGTTCCCAGGTGGCCCAGCGGGGTACCAGCTGGCTGTTGCTGATGAGCACACGCGGTGCATCGGGATGGGTTTTCAGGATGCCCACCGGCTTACCACTCTGGATGAGCAGGCTTTCATCGTTGTCCAGCACCTTCAGTGCCTTGACGATATTGTCCAGTGCTTCAAAGTTCCGGGCAGCTTTGCCCCGGCCGCCATATACGATGAGGTCATCGGGACGCTCAGCCACTTCGGGGTTGAGGTTGTTGAGTAACATGCGAAGGGCAGCCTCCTGTATCCAGCCTTTGCAATTCAGCTGTGGGCCGGTAGGGGTTTTGTATTTTGCGGCATCATAATGTTTCAGCAGCGTTTCCATATGTCAGGCGTCGATTTTTTTTCCGGATTCAGGAACAGGCGAGGTGCGGGGCACCATACTATTTGGGTGCCTGTGTTGGCTGGGGCATGGGCTCCAGGGGTAATCTGTCGCCGGCTATGTTCACCCGCTGCATTTTATTGCCTTCCACCAGCAGGGCCTCGGTGATGCCTTTGGCATGCTGCAGGTCGGTGTTAATCACCTTGCCCTCATACAGGGTAACGATCTGTCTGGCAATCACGGTATGCCCGGTGGTGATGTAGCGGGCATCATAAAGCCGCAGTGTGCTGTCTACCTGTGCCTGGGTGGCCCGCTGCCCGGTGTAGTAACCACGGTACCAGAAGGGACCCATGTCGCTGAACAGGATCTGTGTGTGCGGACTGGGATAATTATAGGCCGTATCGTTGTAATAGAGGCGGCAACTGTCGTTCAGGTCTTTCAGCGGCAGTTCCATGATGTTTATATATGCCGACATGCCGCCATGCGTGAACAGGATGTTTCCTACGCGTTCCGCCACATTCTTGGAACCCATCCACCGGCCAATTTCCGACTGCTTGCCAAATAAATGGATATATGGCAGCTGTAGCATGCGGGCATGTTCCATATAGCGGGGATGCACATAATCGAGTTCGCCATTCATGTTCATCACCTCGTGGTTGCCGAGCACATAGTGCACCTTGCCACCGGCAGCGAGGGCCTGGCTTTCGAGGGAATAGATAAGCCAAAGCACTTCGGTGACCATGTCGCCACGGTCAACAAAATCGCCTATGAGCACCAGGTGGCCGTTTCCGAAGGTCCATTGGTAGTTGCTGTCAATAACGCCATTGCCCTGCAGCAGCTTTCTGAAGGCGCCAAATTGTCCTTCGATATCAGACAGGATCAGCATTTTCTTTGGCTTGCCATGCACGGGTTTTTCGGGCTCATGGTGGTGGCGGATCTTCACCTGGAAGGTCTTGCCTGGTTCATCGGTTCGCACAGGCAGCGTCAGTTCTGTTTGGCCGCTCCATTTGATCATGCGGGAACGCACGGTCTTGGGGTAGCCCGGCAAGGAATCGATGTAATGGATGAAAACCGAATCATTGCGGTATATAAGATACGGACCGTCGATGGCAGCTGCGGAAGCTTCCTCCATCCAATATACCTTCTCTTCGCTCATTTTATGTTCGGGTGAAATGATGGCGAACCAGCAGAACAGGACAGAGGCGGTGGTCAGCAATAGAAGTTTCATTCCCTGTGAAATTGGCTTCGTGTAAGGTAACGAATTCTGTGGTGTCAAATGCTGACCTCCATTATGCTCAAATGTGTCCGATTTCGGTGCTGCGGAGGAAGCTTACCGCCTCCATCATGTCGGTATGCAGCACACGGTCTTTTTCATTGAAACTCACTTTGTGGCGGAAGGCAGATACAATTTCCTCGAGTACAGGGGCGCTGCGCATGGGCCGGCGGTAGTCCAGGGCTTGGGCGGCACTCAGCAGTTCAATGGCCAGCACTTTTTCCAGGTTGTTCACTACCCGGAAGCACT
>JALOMZ010000238.1 GCA_025455205.1 Chitinophagaceae bacterium
TCCGCTTCAGCAAACCGCATGCTCCCTCCTGTCAACCCTTTCATACTTAGGCTCAATTTTCCGAAAAGATACGGCCTGAGGATGGCTTAGGCGCAATCAGAAGTGAAATATCCTCAGTGTAGCACACCAAACCGGCAATTCTAATTGCAGCTTCACCAAGCCTTCGGAATTCTTTGGTCCATTTTCCAAATACCCGGATGGAGGTATGCAATGCAGTTGACTTTATCCTATTTTCATACCCATTGCTTGCCACCTGCTTAGCCTCAATGCCCAACCATGAACCTGCGACTTCTCTACATCATCCTGCTGGCCTGCTGTTGCAGCCGGCTCTCCCCCTTGGCTGCCCAAACAGCCAGCCCGGTGGCCGACAGCCTCCTGCGCCTGATGAGCACCTCCAGGGCAGATACCCACCGCGCCCTGCTGCTGCTGGAACTGGCCAATGAGGTAAGCTACTACGATTCAAAAAAGGCCCTGACCTATGTAGACGAAGGACTGAAGCTTTGCAACCAGTTGCAATACCCTAACGGCACCTGTCGGTTGCTGTATATCGGCGGAGTCATTCACCTCGACCTGAGCGATTATGAACGATCCAAACAGATGCTGGACAGCGCCGAGCAAATTGCCACCGCCCTCCGCCAAACCGACATGCTGGGCAAGATTAATAATGGACGCGGCAACTGGCATTTCCTGCAAAGCGACATGTATAATGCCTCCTACTATTACAGCCGATCGGTCGAGAACTTTCAGCAGATACACGATACGGCCCGGGAAATAAGGGCTTACCAGAACCTCATTGCCACACTGGGAGAAATCAAGAATTACGACCGGGCCATAGCCCTTTCGCTGGAACTGCTGGACAAACTGATAATGCTGAAAGACACCATGCAGATAGGCTATGCCTATAATCACCTGATCGTAAATTACCTGGGTAACGACAATCTAACCGAAGCTGCCAAATACGTTCCGCTGCTGGATGATATCTCCTCCAAAACCAAAGACCTGGGGCTGGCTTCTGATTCCTATACCGTGATTGGCGATTACTATCTGAAAAAACAGCAATATGATTCGGCCATCAGCTTCTTCAACAAGGCCATGCGCATTGCCCTGCGCGAAAACTTCCAGCCGGCCATTATCAACCTCTCGCTGGGTGTGGCCTACCTGAAGAAGAATAACCTGAACCAGGCCTTCCAAAACCTCAGCGAAGCCTTGCGGCTGAGCCGCGAATCGAATTCACGGGATGTATACTACCGGGCATGCCTGCCACTGAGCGAATATTACAGCAAGACCAACGATCCGGCCAAGGCTTATTTCTACCTGCAGGAGTACACCAAGCTGAACGATAGCATCCTGGTAGCCGAAACCCGGCAGTACACGTCCTACCTGGCCGCGCTCAATGAAACACAGAAAAAGGAGAAGGCCATAGCCGACCTTCAATTGTCAAATGCGGCCCACGAACTGACCGTAGCAAAAAGAACCCGCATCATCTTTATTGGCGGCACGCTGGCACTGGCGTCTTTTGTGATCATTGGACTCTTGTACCGCAACTCGCTGCAGCGCAACATCATTGCCGAAAAAGACCGTCGCATGCAGGCCGAGCAGATCCGCTTTCTGGAACAGCAGCAACAGGTGGTTTCCCTGCAGTCTATGATCAACGGACAGGAAACGGAACGCACCCGTATAGCCAAAGACCTGCACGACGGACTGGGCGGGTTGTTCTCCACTGTCAAAATGCATTTCAGCACCCTGCAGCATCAACAGCCCCAGCTGAAAGCAGACGCGCTGTTTGCCCGGAGTTATGAAATGATCAACAGCGCCAGCGAGGAAGTGCGGCGCATAGCCCACAATATGATGCCTGAAGTGCTGATCAAGCTTGGACTGATTCAGGCAATACAGGACCTGGCCGGCAGCATCAGCGCCGGCAAATTGCTGCAGGTGTCTGTGCAGGCCTATGGCATGGACAAAAGGCTGAATGCCTCCACGGAGATCATGCTCTTCCGCATCATCCAGGAACTGATCAACAATATCATCAAACATGCAGATGCCACGGAAGCCATCATACAGTTTAACCGCGAGGGCAACCGGCTGAGCGTGACGGTGGAAGACAATGGCCGCGGCTTCAGCCTGCAGGAAGGTGATGACAAAACCCACGCAGGACTCAGCTCTGTACAAAGCAGGGTCAATTACCTGAACGGCACCATGTCTATCGATTCGCAGCGCGAAGTGGGCACCACCGTGATGATGGATTTCCTGATCAATGAATGAGTAATCGGGAAAATTTGTTTACATTCCGGTCATAAACCATTCCGCCACCCATTCCATGATCTCCCTCCTGATTGTTGATGACCATCCGCTTGTGGGCAACGGTATTGCCATGATGCTGCAGGATGTACAGGACGTACAAATTGCCGCTGTGTGCAAAAACGGACAGGAAACGCTCAACTATCTTGCTTCACATCCGGTTGACATCATCCTGCTGGATATCAACCTGCCCGATACCGACGGACTGCAGCTTTGCGGCACCATCCGGCAACAAAACAAAGCCGTGCGCATTTTGGCCCTCACTTCCACCAACGAAGCCGGCATCATCACCCAGTTTCTGGCACAGGGCGGCAATGGCTACCTGCTCAAAAATATGGAGCGCGATGAGCTGCTCACCGCCATTGATGAGGTGATGAACGGCAGGATCTTCCTGAGCAGTGAATCCAACCAGAAGATACTGGAACAATACCGGTCTGTGAAGGAAGCGGTGCAGCAAGCACCCATTCTCACCCGCCGCGAAAAAGAGATCGTTCGCCTGCTCTATGAAGGGCTGACCGGCCCGCAAATTGCCGAACGGCTTTTTCTGAGTCCTTATACAGTTGAAACACATCGCAAGAACCTCATGCAGAAACTCAACGTCAACAATACCCAGCAGTTGCTGAAAATTGCCGTAGCCAACAAATGGGTGTAGTTAGACAGCCGGCTAATAAAAGCGCACAGGGATTCCAGAACAAAAAGCCACTTGTACCTTGCAAGTAAATTCCGGAGATGTACGATTGACACCTCCGGAATCGCATTCAAAAAATCACTTATCCATCAAGACCATCCAGGTCTGCTTCTCCCTTATTGTCGCAGAAACGAAGCCTGCCATTGCTGATGGCCGTTGCTGATGGTGATGAAATACTGACCGGGTTGCAGGCCGGCAATATTAAGCTGCCGTTGCAGGGTTTTGACATTGCTCACCAGGCGTCCGCCGGCATCAAACATGCTTACAATAAAAGGCCCCTCCGCCATCCCGGTTTCAAATTGCAGCAGGCTGCCCCTGGCCGGGTTGGGATACAGCCGCAAGCCATGTCTGCCATCCTGCCTGATCACCGTAATGATGTTGCTATACGCCACTGCCCCATCACGATCCACTTGTTTAAGGCGGTAAAAATGCGTGGGCAGCTTCCATTGCTTATCCGTGTAAGCATACCGTATACGCTGCTGACTGTTGCCGCTGGCCGATATTTTGCCAATCGGATAGAATTGGGTGCCGTTGTCGCTTCGCTCCACTTCAAAGTGGCTGCTGTTATTTTCAGTTAAAGTGTGCCATTCCATTAGGTTGCCATCTGGTTTTCCATAGCCCGCCAGTTGCATGCCGGTTACCGGCAGGGTATTGTCAACCATAAAAGTATCGAGCGACCAGTTGCTCCAGCGTTCCTGATCGTCCTTCACCCGGATGTAGAGGAAATGTTGTCCCGCACTCAGTCCTTGCGGCGTGGCGCAAGCAAAGTTTCCGCTCAGGGGATTCACCGGAGAAGGCACCTGAATTACGGTGGCCTTACCCACCCCTGGATCTGTGTCCACAAAATACTCCGCAGCCACAATCTGGTGAATGGTATTGGATAATGCAGACAGGTAGAATGTCCGGGAGGCAAAATGGCTCCAGTTGCCCGATGCATCTTTCACGCGAATGGCCAGCACATGAAAGCCCGGCGCGAGTGATTCCGTGGGAATAGTGGCCATCATGGCGCTGCTGCTGCCCGATGGCAGGGAAGCCAGCGCCACACCTTTGCCGGGACCCGGATCCTGGTCAATGAAATACTCTGCTGCCTGCAGGCCAGGCATATCCGCCGGCGCACCCATGATATACAGGGAACGGTACTGCAACAGCGACCATCGCCCCTCGCTGTTCCGGAAGCGGATGGCCAGGGTATGAAAGCCGGGACTCAAAGCATTCACCGCTGCCGTCAATTGCAGGTTGACTGTATTGCCAGGTGTTATCGACACAGGGGTGCCCTTGCCGGCCCCGGGATCCTGGTCAAAAAAATATTCGGCATCCACCATTCCCTGACTAACACCTGCTGCACACCAGCACAACAGGATCCACAGCACCC
>JALOMZ010000239.1 GCA_025455205.1 Chitinophagaceae bacterium
GTGGGCGGCATGCTCCGATGAAGGTTCTCCATCACCCTGGTTCGTGTCTCCGCTAACCAGCCAGAGCCGGTTGGTATACGATGAAACCTCACCAGGTATTGAATCCAACGTTTCGGTTGGTGATGACACGAACCGAGGCGGAGGGTTATAATCGCTGCGCGATACGGATGCACACAGATGTTCTTCGCTGCGCGAAGGTGGGCGGCATGCTCCGATGAAGGTTCTCCATCACCCTGGTTCGTGTCTCCGCTAACCAGCCAGAGCCGGTTGGTATACGATGAAACCTCACCAGGTATATGAAACCTCACCAGGTATAACAGTAGTTGTTTCGGTTCGTGAAGACACGAACCAAGGCGGCCCCGGTCCGCTGCGCGTCCCGCTGGGCTTTTTTGTTTCTCCGCTTTCGCAAGCAAGCTTGCGGCGCTGCGAAACAAAAAAGCCCTCGCTTTCGCGAGGGCCCTGGATTTGGGTCGGGAAGACTGGATTCGAACCAGCGACCCCTTGCACCCCATACAAGTGCGCTACCGGGCTGCGCCACTTCCCGAACTTTCCTTTGAAACAAACAATGAAGCACTGAAAACGATCGTTTTAGGCCCAATGTCTGCTTGTTTGGGGTTGCAAAAATAGTAGGCCTGATTATTGCTTCCAAGTTTAATTGGCATATAGACGATCTTTATTTTCTTTGCTCAACGAATGATGGAATGAGAAGTTGCTGGATAGGATGTTTGCTGATGGTACAATCGCTGACAGGCATGGGCCAGGGCTTTGACATCGACATGTTTGCCGGCATCTCCAACTACCAGGGCGACCTGCAGCCCATCTTTTTTACCGTGCAGAATTCCAATCCAGGTGCTGCCATTATCCTGAAATATGGATTCAGCAAACGCTTCTACCTGCGCGGGGGCTTCACCTTTGGCAGTGTGGCGGCCAGCGATGCCAACAACCGGGAAGACCTCCGGCCCCGTAATCTCTCCTTCCGCAGTGGCATCCAGGAATTCACCGCCGGATTCGAGTACCGGTTCATAGATCCCGACCGCTTCCGGGTGACCCCCTATATCTTCGCGGGTGCCGGCGTTTTCCGCTTCAATCCCTATGCCTATGGCGACGGGTATGAAGGCCGGGTGTACCTGCAGCCGCTGGGAACCGAAGGTCAGGGACTGTCCTTATATCCCGACCGTACCCCCTATAACCTCACCCAGTTCTGCATCCCCTATGGATTCGGCATCAAATGGCAGATCAACTGTAACCTGAACATGGGGGTGGAATTCCGGCAAACCAAGTTATTTACCGACTACCTGGATGATGTAAGCACAAATTATGCCGACCAGGCAGCCCTGCTGCAGGCACGCGGACAAAAGGCCGTGGACTTTGCGTGGCGGGGCGATGAATTCAACGGAGCGCCCTACCCGGCCGCCGGAAATAAGCGCGGTAATCCCGGCGAAAATGATTGGTATTACTTTGCCGGCATCACCCTCGGACTCCGACTGCAGGATTGTGAAACGGGGACGTTCTCCCTGGGCGGCCTGTTCAACAGAAACAAAGGCCAGCGACCACGCGCCAAAATAGATTGCCCCCGGGTTTGGTAGGTACAGAAAAAAGAAAAGGAGGCTAGACAGCCTCCATTTTCAAAACCCTAAACCCTTAAACAGTGATAAAATTACAAACTCCATGCCAAAAACTAAATACCCCAAATAAATTAAATTAATTTATTAATATTGGTAAAATGCTTGCAACCTCTTTTTGTATGATTTCGAATGAAATGTATTAAATGATGTAAAGTATTGAATGCATTCAATCGAATTTGCGATTTGTCAAATTACTCGCCGTAATGCTTTACAGGTTGCTTCAAGGGTAGGAATATTTCATTTGTGGAGTATATTTTAAAATCATGAAACAATTATCCGGTCTATTGTTCATCCTGTTTTTTTTGCCGGGAGCTTGCAGGTCCCAGCAGGCACCAGACATCCGCACCGCCACCCATGGGCGCTCCCTACTTTGGGAGCTGAAACACCCCCAGCAGCCGCATGCATCCTATATCCTGGGTACCATGCACATCCTGTGTCCGGAAGATGCCTGGTTTTCACCCGCCCTCCGCCAGGTGATTCAATATGCCGGCAAAGTGTATTTCGAAGCCGATCTGGACGATATGGGCCAGATGCTGACCGCCATGATGGCCATGGTGATGCAGGATGGCAAAACGCTCAGGGATCTGCTGAGTCCCGAAGAATACAATAGAGTGGAGGCCTATTTTAAAACCCAGGCCCCCCTTCCTTTCAATATGCTGGAGCGTTTCAAACCGCTGTTGCTCAGTGCCATGGTGTCTGAGCAGCAATTGCCCTGCGAAGCCACCAATGGCATGGAGCTTATGATCATGCAGGAGATAGCCGCCTCCAAAAAGCCCATCCTGGGCCTGGAAACCCTGGCACACCAGGCCAGCTTGTTCGACAGTATTCCCTATGAGGTACAGGCCCGGGAATTGCTGAAGGCCATTGAAGATACCACCGGCAGCAGCGCCGAAGTGGACAGCCTGCTGTCGGCCTACCGGGCGCAGGACCTGGATAAAATTGAGCGACTCACCATTCAGGAGGAGAGTGGCCTGGCGGGCAACCTCGATCTCTTGTTGTATGGCCGCAACCGCCAATGGGTGAGCCAGCTGGATGCCATTCTCCGGGAGGGACCCGCACTGATAGCGGTAGGGGCCGCCCACCTGCCCGGCGATCAGGGTGTGTTGCGCCTGCTGGAAAAGAAAGGGTACAAACTGCGGCCGCTGGCCAATGAGCCGGAGCCCAATAAAAAATCCCTCTGAGCCGCGGCCAGAGGGATTTTTTATATCAGTATGCCTGGTGAAGGCAATCAAAACCACTTAGTAACGCTCCAGGGAGGAGAAGAAGAAGTTGCCTTCGATGGCTGCATTCTCATCGCTGTCGCTGCCATGGATGGCGTTCTCGCCCACGCTGCGGGCAAAGCGCTTGCGGATGGTGCCTTCTTCAGCATTGGCGGGGTTGGTGGCACCAATAAGGGCGCGGAAATCGGCTACTGCATTGTCTTTTTCCAGGATGGCGGCAATGATGGGACCGCTGCTCATGAAGTCCACCAGTTCACCAAAGAAAGGACGCTCTTTATGTATGGCATAGAATTCACCGGCTTTTTCGGCAGTCAGCCTTGTCTGCTTCAGGGCCACAATGCGAAAGCCGGCCTTGATGATTTGGTCGAGAATGGCACCGGCATGGCCATCGGCCATAGCATCGGGCTTAATCATGGTAAACGTACGGTTGCTCATATTGTACTTTGAATTTGGAGCGCAAAGGTAAGCTGCCCGGGCCGGGAAACGAAGAAATGAGGCCCATAGCTCCGTTAAAAAACTCAGAGCAGGATGCCCTGCAGAAACAGGTAAGCCACTGTGAAATAGATGACCAGCCCGGTTACATCCACCAGGGTGGCCACAAAGGGGGCCGAACTCACCGCCGGGTCGGCACCCAGCCGCTTGAGCACCAGGGGCAGCATACTGCCACTAAGGGTGCCCCAGAGCACAATGCCCAGCAGCGTGAAGCCCACGGTAAGACCTACCAGGTGGTAATGATCGCCATATACATTGGGGAAAATGCTGTGCCATAGCAGGATCCTGAAATAGCCTACCACCCCCAATACGGATCCCAGCAGCAGGCCGCTCAAAATCTCACGCTTGAGGATGCGCCACCAGTCGTTGATGTGTACGTCGCCGGTTGCCAGGGCCTGTATGATCAGGGTACTGGCCTGGCTGCCGGTATTGCCACCACTGCTGATGATGAGGGGAATGAACAGGGCCAGCACCACGGCTTTGGCAATCTCCTCTTCAAAATACTGCATCACCGAAGCGGTGAGCATCTCGCCCAGGAACAGAATGACCAACCAGCCCACCCGCTTGCGGAACAGGTTGAAAACAGACGTGTCGAGATAGGGTTCGTCCAGGGCCTCCGTACCACCAATCTTCTGCATGTCTTCACTGTACTCCTCGGTGGCTACCCACAGGATATCATCGATGGTTACAATGCCCAGCAGCTTTTCATTGCGCGATACCACGGGCAACGCCACGCGGTTGTTCATCTTGAACACATCGGCGGCCACTTCCTGGTCGTCATCGGCATGCAGCACAATCACCCGGCCGTCAATCAGCTCGTTGATCTTCTTATCGGGAGACGACAGGATGATATCGCGGATCTTGATGTCATCCACCAGCTGCCCTTCCTTGTCAATCACATAGATCACATCAATGGTCTCCGAGTCTTTGCCATAACGCCGGATGGTTTCAATGGCTTCGGCTACCGTATTGTGCTCATACACCCACACATAATCGGGCGTCATGAGGCGGCCAACGCTGTTATCCGGATAGCCCAGCAGGCTGAGCGTGGTTTTGCGCTCTTCCGGGTTGAGCAATTTGATGAGTTCGCGCACCACGCTGGCCGGCAATTCTTCCAGGAAGTCGGTACGGTCGTCGGCGCTGAGTTCGTTCAGCAGTTCGGCGGTCTTGAAGGGGGGCAGTTCGCTGATGATGCGCTTCTGCTCTGCCAGGTCCAGTATCTTGAACACACTG
>JALOMZ010000240.1 GCA_025455205.1 Chitinophagaceae bacterium
GAGGAGGCATTAACACGGCTCGACAAACCATAGGGCAGCTTATCAGCGGTTTAAACAACGTCTGGCAACTCTTTTTATTACTCATTTTTTCATATATTTGATATCGGAGCGATAATCTACCGTAAGTCTCCTCTTGAGTGATGAAAAAGTCTCTGCCTATACTATCATCAGTTCTGGTCATTCTCCTGAGTTCATCCTGTGCAACAACCGTTTATGTAACAAAAGAATACAGCCCGGAGATAGTTGTTACCGGGAACCCAAAGACAATTGTCCTTATAAATAACTTCAATTACAGTAATCCCGATATCGTAAAATACAGGGAGCAGGCCACCTACGGGAGAGCGATTGGCGAATTTCTTAAAGGGGCTTTGGCTGTTTTGTCAACAGACGACTCGCTGAAAGTGGTTGTGGCGGATACCATCAGAACATACACTGAACCAGGCATGCTGACAACACTGCTGCCCGTCGATACCGTTGTGGATATATGCAACAGGTATGGTGCCTGCAGCCACACAAGCCCAAACAACCTACCTGCCACTCTGGAGCAAGGAAATGTGGTTGCTCGACCGCCTGGAAATCAAGGCCCGGGATGACAACGACCTCAACCTGAGTACGGTGAAGCCTTACATGCGCAGAACATATGTGGCCGTGGCAGATTCCTTTGCCGGCCTGTTGCGCAGGGGGCTGAATCCGGCGGGGCTCACGCCGGTTGACAAATACAATCTGACCCGCCTGCAGGCCAACAGCAGTGAGTTTTCCCGTTACGCCGCCGACAGCTTACCCGAACGCTTCAGCCGAAAGGCCTTGGGGCCCTTTTATACCACCCGGGCCAATATGCTGGAAGTGGACAAAAAAGGATTCTACCTGGCCCTCAATCCTTCCCTGCAATTTCAACAAGGCCGCGAAAGCAACAGCACAGAAGATCCGTTTCTGTATTCCTACGGCGCCAGCGGCCGCGGCCTTATTGGCAAACACCTTGCCTTTCAGTTCCTGGTCACCGGAAACCAGGAGAACGGGCCTCTTCCGTTCCGCAGCTTTGTGGAACAGCACAAGGCCATTCCGGGGGCCGGATTTTATGACAGCGCCGGTAATGGAAAGGGGTACCGCTATACCGACGCCCGCGGCAGCATTTCCACCCGGGTTACCAAATACATCAATATCCAGCTGGGGTACGACCAGCAGTTCATAGGCAATGGCTACCGGTCGCTCATGCTGAGTAATTTCAGCGGCAGCCACCTGTTTCTGAAACTCAACACCCGCATCTGGAAACTGAATTACACCAATCTCTTCATGCAGCTGTCGCCCACCGCCAGCAGCAGTCTGAACGGTTTGTACAATAAGAAGTATGCCAGCATGCACCACCTGGGCATCAATGCCACCAAATGGCTGAATATCGGATTCTTTGAATCCATCATCTTCGGCCGCGATGACCATTTTGACTATTCCTACCTGCAGCCGGTTATTTTCCTGCGCAGCATTGAACAGCAGAATGGCAGTCCGGACAATGCCAATGTGGGGATTGACTTGAAGGCTAATATTGGCCGGCGTGCCCAGCTGTACGGGCAACTCATGCTGGATGAGTTTCTCAAGGATGAGGCGTTGAGCGGCGACCGTTACTGGTGGGGCAACAAGCAGGGATATCAGCTGGGCGGCAAGTATGTAGACCTGTTTGGTATCCGCAACCTCGACCTGCAGGCAGAATTCAACCAGGTTCGACCCTTCATGTATCAGTTTCGCGACACCACCGGATCCTACGCCCATTACTCCCAGCCACTGGCACACCCCATGGGCGGCAATCTGCGGGAATACGTGGGCATACTGCGGTATCAGCCCCTGTCCAGGTTGTATATTATGGCCCGCGTGAACCTGTGGAAGCAGGGACTCGATAGTGCCGGCTATAATTTCGGCGCCAATCCCAACGAGCTGTATACTTCGGTGTCACAGGGCGGCACACGCCTGCGCGATGATAATTATCCCATGTTTTCGGGCATGCCGGCTACAGGCCTGAATGCCGCCATTACGGCCTCTTATGAGCTGAAGGAAAACCTGTTTGTAGAAATGCATGCCATGTACCGCCAGTACGAGGAAACCGGGAAGGAAAGAGCCAACACCCAAATGGTGACGCTGGGGTTCAGATGGAATATGTTCCGAAAAGAATACGACTACTAGAAATACCATTATAAGCCATGCTTAAGAAGCTGCTATGCATCACACTGCTTTTCCAGGTTCTCCTGCAAGGGGTACTGGCGCAGACCACTTACCTGCCGCTCTGGGCCAAGGAAGGCTGGCTGCTCGACCGCCTGGAAATAAAGGCCCGTACCCACAACGACCTCAACCTCAGCACAGTGAAGCCCTATATGCGCAAGGCCTATGTGGCGGTGGCCGATTCTTTCCGCCTGCAGTTGCAGCAGGGAAGCAATACCGCCAGGCTTTCCCCGGTGGATCAGTATAACCTTGACCGCTTTGAGGCCAACAACAGTGAGTACAGCATATTCGACACGGCCAGCATGCCGCAATGGAAAAGCCGCAAAGCATTCCTGGGATTCATGTGGCCCACCAAAGGCAATGCTGTTGAAGTGAATGTCAGGGATTTTTACCTCTCCATCAATCCTGCCATTAACCAGCAGCAGAGTGTGGAATCTGATTTCGACAACCGGGTTTTTGTGAACAGCAAGGGCGTGGTGGCCCGGGGTCTCATTGCCAACAAGATTGGCTTCCATTTTTTTGCCACAGATAACCAGGAGCAGGGGCCTGTGCAGTTCCGTCGGTTTGTTGACACCGTGGGAGGTGTTCCCGGCGCAGGTTTCTGGAAGAATTTCAAGAACGGCACCGGGGTGGACTATTTCGATGCCCGCGGCAGCGTTACCTGGAATGTGACCAAATATATCAACATGCAGTTTGGTTACGACCAGCAGTTCATCGGCAATGGTTACCGCAGTTTGTTCCTGAGTTCCTTTGCGCCCAATGCACTCTTTCTCAAGTTCAACACGCGCATCTGGAAACTCAACTATACCAACCTCTTTACGGAAATGTTTCCTTTTCCCAAACAAAGGGGTGATGTATTACTCGACCGCAAGTATATGGCCATGCATCACCTGAGTGTGAACGTGCTGCCCTGGCTCAATATCGGCGCCTTTGAGTCGATGGTGTTCAGGGAGCCCAACAACTTCAAAGCCACATACCTGCAGCCGGTTATTTTCCTCAATACCCTGCTGGCGCAAAATGGTGGTGAGAACAACGCCAATATCGGTTTGGACTTCAAGGCCAACCTGCTGCATCAAGTGCAGTTGTATGGTCAGTATCTCTTTGATAATCTCGACGGGCAGCAAGGCAGCAGCGGCAGCGATGGCTGGGGCAACCGCCATGCCTACCAGCTGGGTGCCAAATACGTGGATGTG
This sequence comes from Chitinophagaceae bacterium, assembly GCA_025455205.1. Classification (GTDB taxonomy): domain Bacteria; phylum Bacteroidota; class Bacteroidia; order Chitinophagales; family Chitinophagaceae; genus Phnomibacter. The sequence goes on from JALOMZ010000240.1 coordinate 3,399, forward strand.
CTGGGGGTGAAGAACCTCGACCTGCAGGCCGAGTTTAACCAGGTGCGTCCCTTCACGTATTCGGGCCCGGATTCCATCACTTCTTTTACCCATTACCGTCAATCGCTGGCCCATCCCATGGGCGGCAACCTGCGGGAGGTGATTGGCATATTGCGGTACCAGCCGCTAAAAAAGTTGTACCTGTTTGGCCGGGTCAATTACTGGCGGCAGGGGCTCGACAGTGCGCGTTATAATTTTGGCTCCCAAACGGAAAAACCCAACACTTCAATTAATGAAGGGGGAACCCGTTTGCGGGATAATGGCTACCCCATGTTTGCCGGTATCAACAGCCAGGGGCTGAACGGGTCTTTTACGGCTTCCTATGAGTTGAAGGAAAACCTGTTCTTCGACCTGGGGCTGATGTACCGGATATATGACAAAGCGGATGCCGCCAAAACAACTACCACGGTCATTACCGGCGGACTTCGCTGGAACATGTTCCGGCGGGATTATGATTACTAAAAGTCAGCGTGCGTTCTTTTCCAGCTGGTGCAGCAGGGCCCGCATATCCTTGTGCAGGGGGGCTTCCAGGTTAACGGGGCTGCCGTTCTGGTCGGTAAACGACAAACGGAAGGCATGAAGGCCCAGGCGGTGCAGAATGGGTCTTTCTTCTTCGGTGTACTTCCCGAGATTTACTTTCCGTTTGAAGTCGGACAGAAAAACGCCACGTCCATCGTTGTATATGGGGTCGCATACAATAGGATGCCCCATATGTTTGGCATGTACCCGTATCTGGTGGGTTCTGCCGGTTTCGATGTCAAATTCCACGAGGCTGAATTTGCCCAGGGCTTCCAAGACTTTGTAATGGGTGACCGCCGGTTTGCCTTTGGCATGGGTAATCATGGAGCCGTTTTTAGCCGGATGTTCTGCTATGGGGGCGTCA
>JALOMZ010000241.1 GCA_025455205.1 Chitinophagaceae bacterium
TGATCAGCAGGGCATTGTTATCGCGGCGGTAGGCTGCCAGCTCTTCGGCAAACACCCGCATGATGCGCAACAGGCTCAGGTTCTTCTTAATGGCCTGGGCCGTTTGATAGCGGCTCAGGTCTTCGTGGTACCAGCGTTCCATTTTCTGCAGCGCCTGCTGCAGGGGCTGGCTGATAGTGGCTGCTTTGTTTTTTACCTCCTGGGAACTGCTCCTGGAAACCATTTTGCCGGTATCGGCCATGGCTTCGCGCACGCGGGAGCCGGGCTCTTGCATGGGTTCCTGCACCGCCTTTCGGAAGTACTGGGCAAAGCCGGATTTGCCGTAGGCAAAGTCCTCGGGTTGGAGGCCCGCATTCGCAATCAGCGACAGCATGGCTTCACCTTCTTCGCGCCATTTTTTTGTGATGCCCCTGAGGTAAACCTGCAGTTGTGTGTTCAGGCTGGTAAATTGCTGTTGCACTTCCCCGACATCATAGTCCTGCAGGGCATCTTCGAAGTCGCGGAATTTCTCCTTGAAGAGTTCGTCGGCCAGCTTCAGCATGTCATCACGGAATTCCCACCGCTTTCCGTCTTCCAGCCTTTCCATGGCCATTTCCACCACCCATTGCTGGAGGTCTTTGTCGTCATCGAGGCGCTGGTAGAGGCGGCTGGCCAGGTCTTCCTTCACGGGGTCAGGATTGAGCTGCAGCTTGAAACCGCCATCTATGCCCAGCTCCCAGGCAAAGGAGCGGATGATGCGCTGCACAAAGGCATCAATGGTAGACACGCTGAAGCGGCTGTAGTCGTGCAGGATATTGCGGTACAGCTGCACTGCCTGCTGGTGTATCCGCTCCGGGCTGCTGCCGGGCATTCTGATCAGCAACTGGCGGCGGTATTGCTCAATGTCGCGGTGGGTGCTCCGGGTAGCCAGTCCCTGCAATACTTCCAGGATCCGGTGCTTCATTTCGGCCGTAGCCTTGTTGGTGAAGGTCACAGCCAGTATGCTCCGGTAACTCACCGGCTGCTCCAGGGCCAGCTGGAGGTAGTGCAGGGTAAGCGAGAAGGTCTTGCCGCTGCCGGCACTGGCTTTGTAGATATCGAAGGCGGAGGGGGTGGGCATGAAAAAGCCGTTTGAATCGGAAGAGCAATTTCCATTCAAACGGCTTTCAAAGTATCAGTAGTGGATAAATGCGCTACTTCTTTTTGGCGGCTTTTTTAGCAGCGGCCTTTTTAGGCGCTGCTTTGGCAGCCTTGGCCGCAGGTTTCGGGGCCGCCTTAGCAGGTGCTTTGGCTGCGGCCTTAGCAGGCGCTTTGGCAGCATCGGCTTCTACCCAGCTCCAGTTCTCGCCGTTGCGGATGCGGTACAACTGCATGGGGGTGATGTCAAATTTCTCGGCAATGGCCTTCATATTGGGCTTGCCCTTGCCGCTTTGCAGCATTTCTTTGATCTTCTTCACCTTGGCTTCTGTGAGCTTCTTGCCCTTGCCGGTGATCCTTGACCATTGTGACAAGCGCTTGGCATTGGCTTTGGAGGCCTCGCTCTGGGCAGAATGGGCGCGCTGCTCTTCGTAGGTTACCCATTTCAGGTTTTTGACACTGTTGTTCGTTTTTGAATGATCCAGGTGGATCACATAATCGTGCAGCTTGCTGGGCTTCTTGATGAAGTATTCAGCCACCAGGCGGTGCACCAGGAAGTGGGTAGACTCACCATTGACACGGAAACGCCAGATGCGGTATCCCTGCGGGTGGATATTGAGGGCAAGTTCGCTGCCATCTTCGATATTCTTGGAGAAACTGATCAGCCTGCCGGTATTGGTGATGGCATACTTTTTCTTCAGTCCGGGAATCTTAACCACCTTGTATTCCTCGCTGGCGGCAAACTTGATTTTCTGAGCCTTGCTCACGTCCTTTCCACTGAAGTGGCGGGTGGCTTCGTCGAATGTGGCCCATTTTAAGTTGCTTACATTGTTGTTGTGCAGGTCTTTGTCGAGGTGGAGCACATAGGTGTGGTCCTTGGAAGGCTTTGACAGGAATGTTTCGGCCACCAGTTTGTGTACCGGGAAGCCCTTCTTTCCATCTTTGAACAGGATATTTACTTTCTGCAGGCGGAACTTGGGGGCCTTAACGGAAAGAAACTTGCCGTCTTCTTCCAGCTCTTTCACGAAGCTGGCCACCCTCCCGTGGGTGGAAACGGCATAACGCCGATGGCTCAATCTGTTGCGAAATTTGAGCTCCGCCCATTTTTCGCCACTCTGGGATTTAAACTTTTTCAAGGTGGGTATAGTTTGTTGGTTAACAATTGACCGGAAAACTACGGCCGGCCGTTTTTCATCACGCTACCCAAATATAGAATATTCCTAATTATTATAAAACCTTTTGTCCATATCATTTGCCGAATATCACACCGGTAGGCTATTTATGCAATTGCAGCCAGGCGTTCAGCCTTCCCTGCCGTTACTTTATGCTGCCAACCTGAGTCAGTTATGAGATGCCGGTTTTTGCCGGTATTCATCCCTGAAATGCTTTGCTATGATGCATGCTTCCGCACCGGTTGGTTCCGCTTTTTCCCGTCGCACTGATGCATTCCTGTGGTGGCTGGCCACGGCCGAAGCCGGCCTGATCCGCTCATGTGTGGTGGACCGCAATCGTTACCGGATTGTTGGGGCTACGGTATTTTGTACCTGGTGGTTTGCCACCCTTGCGTGGATATACTTTTTCAGCACCGTCACTGCCTCACCCTGGCTGTACCTGCCCATGGGGTTGTTCATGGGGGTGGTGGTACTGAGCATAGACCGCGCCCTGATCAAAGGTCTGGGGCGAGGCAATGGCCACCGGGCCGGGCCCTGGCTGGTGCGTACCCTGCTGGCCTGCACCATAGGGCTCTTCATGGCCCAGCCTGCCGTGTTGTTCCTGTTCGACCGCGAGATCAGGATGCAGGTATCGCTCGACAATGAACAGCGTCGCCGCGCCAAGCGCCTGCAGCTCGACAGCCTGTATGCCGGTCAGCAGGCCGAGCTGCTGCGGCAGCAGGGTAAGTTGGAACAAGACCTTACCGCCAGCTACCAGGAGCTGCTCAGCCTGCAGCGGCAGTACCTTGCCGAGACAGACGGCAGTGGTGGCAGTGGAAAAGCAGGTATCAGCGTCATTGCCCAGGCCAAAAAGTTGGAGTTAGAGCGCCTGCAGGCGCAATACGACCAGCTGAGCCGGCACCACCAGCCGCTGGCCGACAGCCTGCAGCGACGCTTGCAGCAGTTGGAAGAAACGAAGAGGGTTGAAGAGGCCCGCTTTGCCGGTTTGCTGCAGGATGGATTCCTGGCCCGGGTGGAAGCCATGCAGCATTTGCTGGATGCCAGCCCGGCGCTGGCCTTTCGCTATTACCTGATCGTGGCCATCCTGATGCTCATTGAGCTGATGCCCCTGGTGGCCAAGAGCTTGCTGCCGGCCGGACCCTATGAGGAGCAGGTGCGCCGTGTGGAGGAGACCGAGTTGCTGCTGGCTGCCAAAGCGGCAGCCCACCGCCGGCAGCTGGAAGAGCTGCTGCTGGAACAAGGAGCCCAGGCCGACCACCAGGCCATGGCGGAATTCTTTGAGGCAATGGCCACCGCCCGCCCGCCGGTGGCGGAGGCCCTGCAGCGGGAGTGGGCCAACATTGATTCCCAGTCCTTTCGCACCCTGCTGGAACGCTGGCGACACCGCATTCTGTCGGCCGGATCCTGATATTCAACTGGTTCTGCCGATTATGCCATTGCCGGCGCATGGTACTGCCGGGCCCAACCAGGCCCGGCATTTGCATACCTGTAGCACCAAGCATGCGCCTATTTCCGTATTTTCGCCCGCTAACATTTTCATTTTGAACCCCATAACGATGCCTGCCGGATTAACACTCCCTGGCTTGTCATCGGATAAAAAAGAATCAAATGGATCCCCTGTATTTGTCCATCATAATTGGTGCCGTATCACTCATCGCCGGCCTGGTGGCCGGTAAATTCCTCTTCACGGCGAGCACCAAAAAGCAACTTGAAGAGGCCGAAGCACAAGCCCAGAAAATCATTTCCGACGCCCAGGCAACGGCTGAAACCCTGAAGAAGGAGAAACTGTTGGAAGCCAAAGAGCGTTTCGTGCAGCTGAAGGCCGAGCACGACAAGGAAGTGCTGGAGCGCAACAAGAAGATTGCCGAAACGGAAGCGCGCATCCGCAGCACAGAGCAAAGCCTGAACTCCAAGAACGGCAACCTCGACAAGCAGATCAAGGAAAACGAGGCCATCAAGGAAAACCTGAACCGCCAGATAGA
>JALOMZ010000397.1 GCA_025455205.1 Chitinophagaceae bacterium
AACGAACAGCTGCAGATTCAAACAGGGCTCAGTTTTACAAGCATTGCCAATGCACGGAAGAACCTGGAAGCCGAAGCCAGCGGCACCAACTTCGACAAGGTGCATACCGAAGCCACCCGCATATGGAATGAACAGCTCGGCCGCATTCAGGTAGAAGGCGGCGACAGCCTCAGCCGCGTGAAGTTCTACACCGGCCTCTGGCATGCCCTGCTGGGCCGCGGCATTTCGAGCGATGTAAATGGGCAATACCCGCAGTACGATGGCAGCATCGGGCAGATTCCGGCAGGAAAAGATGGCAAGCCCCTTTACCATCACTACAACACCGATGGCATGTGGGGTGGCTTCTGGAATCTCACGCAGCTGTGGGCCCTGGCCTACCCCGAGCGTTTCAGTGAATACCTGCAATCGAACATAGACTATTACAAACACCGCGGCTGGCTGCATGATGGCGAGGCAGCAGGTATTTATACCAATGGCGTACAAACCAATTTCCAGGGCCTGCTGCTGGCCTCGGCCTACCATTGCGGCATCCGCGACTTTGATACGGCTGCAGGCTACCAGGCAGCCCTGAAAAATGAACTGGAATGGCGCGGCCGAAACCTGGGCAATGGCAAATACGACCTCAGCTATTTTGTACACCTGGGTTATGTGCCCTATAAAGACACCACACTGTCCAATGGCTGGGTCTTCAACTTCGGCGCCTCACATACCCTGGAATATGTATACAGCTCCTATGCAGTGGCACAGTGGGCCGCAGCGATGGGTAAAACGGAAGACGCCCGCATACTGATGCAGCAGGCCGGTTATTACAAAAACCTGTTTGATACTGCCAGCGGCTTTATGCGGCCCAAAAAAGAAGATGGCCAATTCATCAGCAAGTTCGATCCCATGAAAGCATGGGACGGCTTCCAGGAAGGCAATGCATTCCAGTACACCTGGTATGTACCGCACGATGTGGCCGGCAAAGGCTGGAAGCCATGTTCAACGATGCCGGCAAATATGATTTCGGCAGCGGCACCGGGGAAGTGCACAGCTTCTCAGGCATAGAGCGCCAGTACAACCATGGCAACCAGCCCAGCCTGCACAATGCCTGGCTGTTCAACTACGCGGGACAGCCCTGGCTTACCCAACAATGGACCCGCGCCATCTGCAACCAGTTTTACGGCACCGAAGCACTCAAGGGCTACGGCGTGGGGCAGGACGAAGACCAGGGTCAATTGGGGGCCTGGTATGTAATGGCCGCCATGGGCTTGTTTGATGTGCAGGGCCACGCAGCACAGCAGCCCACGTTCCAGTTTGGCAGTCCCCTGTTTGACAGGATCACCATTCAACTCAATCCGAAGTATTACAGCGGCAAAGAACTGGTGATAGAAACCATGAACCAGTCGAAAGAAAATTCATATGTACAATCCATGCAGTGGAATGGTAAGCCGGTGAATGAATGCTGGATCAACCGCAGCCTGCTCATGCAGGGCGGCACGCTTCAATTTACCATGGGCAGTACGCCCAATAAGCAGTGGGGCATTGGCACACCACCGCCATCCATGTCAACTACCCAGCCATAATATAAACTTTTATACCCATGCGTTCATCGATTATTCCGGCCGCCTTTTTGCTGCTGCTCACGGCAACCGGATGCCAGGAAAACAAACAGCAGGCAGCCGATAAAGCCCTGGCAGAACAGATACTGGCCAATGAATACTTTGCCTACTCAAAAGAAAAAGGCCTGGAGGTACTGAAATCCGGCTTCAATGCCGGCGATGGCTATCGTGAAGTGTGGATCCGTGATTACAACACGTTCATTGACCTGGCCGCCAAGGTTCAGCCTGCCAGCGAACTGCGCGAAAACCTGTTGGTGTTCTTCCGCATGCAGGGCGATGATGGCAATATCATCGACGGATTTACGCCCCGCAAACTCATTGGCAAGGGCGAAACCGATTTTTCCTACTCCCCGCTGGCGCCGGAATATGCAGGCCATAAGAACACCGTGGAAACAGACCAGGAAACATCGCTGGTGCAGGCGGTGCACAAATACATACAGCTTACCGGCGACACAGCTTTGCTGCAGGAAAAAGCAGGCGATTCCACCGTGGCCGTGACGGCTATGGTGTTGACCTCGATTCCACCTGCCACCTGGCCATTGACATTTACGACAATGCCATGCTGGTAATAGCATTGGACAACCTGATGGACATGCTGCCCGCCACCCGCACCAAATGGCAGCCCATCCGCGAAACCATTGCGCAAAACAGCCGCAAATACCTGTGGGATGCCAAAGCACAGAAGTTCATCCCGCACGTGTACCTGAATGGCTCACCCTTTCCGCCCGATTTCAATGAAAACGAGATCTACTATTTCGGTGGCACGGCCGTGGCCATTGAGGCCGGCCTGCTGAGCCGGGAGGAAATAAAGTCCTCACTGGATGAAATGGTGAAAAGGGTGAAGGAAGCTGGTGCACCCTCCATTGGCCTGACCCTCTATCCTACTTACCCGGACGGCTATTTCAAAAACCAGATTCTGACCAAACCCTACACCTACCAGAACGGCGGTGACTGGACCTGGTTTGGTGGCCGGATGATTCAGCAACTGGTGAAGCATGGCTTTGTGCAGGAAGCATATGAACAGGTGCAACCCATGGTGAAAAGGGTAAAAGACAACAAAGGCTTCTATGAATGGTACAGCATCAACAATGAACCCAAAGGTTCGGGCACATTCCGGGGAGAAGCAGGCGTTTTGTGGGTAGCCATCCAAATGCTGGAAGATCGAAAATGTGATGTCGCGGTC
>JALOMZ010000242.1 GCA_025455205.1 Chitinophagaceae bacterium
GTAGTTATTCTCTGCCTGTGCCATGGTGGCCCGGTCGCGCACCAGTTCTTCTACGTATTGTTCGCTCCAGCTGGAGAAATTGTTGAAGCCCTGATACTCTACCCGGTTATTGTAATTGGCCAATTGATTCACACTGATGGAAAAAGCGGAACTGCTGGCGCTGCGTCCCCTTTCGTGCTGGCTGCCAAAAACAAAACCGCTGGTGCCGTAGCTGAAGGCGCTTTCTTTGGCCTTTGTCTGTTCATCACGGTAGTCGTACTTGTTATTGATAAATCCGAAACCGGGTGAAAGCACCAATTCCTTGTTCTTGTAAAGGCCAATGCCGGCGGGATTGATATGTGCTGCGGTAATGTCGCCGCCCAGTGATCCCATGGCCCCCCCAATGGCGAGGTTGCGGGCCGTGCCGCCCATGAGGGGATAGCCATAACGCAAGGCATCATCCGGGAATTGTGCCAGCAGGGCCTGGCAGGACACCATCAGAAGAAGCGTACTCAGAATTTGCCGCATAGTAAAAATTAACGGAGGTCGCCAGCCCCTTTTGCTCCCATCCGGGATCAGGGCCTGCTGATTTGGGTTCTTTGGTATGGATATACTGCAGGTAGGCAGCCTTTCGTACACATTACATTCCCTGCTGCTGCCGTGCTGCACCTTGAAAACTACTTACTGATGGGCCGGAGCGCTGCTATTAGTTGCCCCCGCGGCCACCACGGCTACTGCCACCGCCAGAGGAGCCGGAACTGCTGCCGCCACTGCTGCTGCCGCCGGAGGTACGGCTGCTGCCGCCACTGCTGAAAATGCTGCCGCCGGAAGAGGAGCCACTGTTATCAAACAGGCGGGCCGGGCGCGACCAACCCTGTGAAGAGTTGCCACTGTTGCCGCTGCCGGAAGAGAAGATGGAGCGGAACAATTCGCGGTTGCCATAGCCAGCCGGCTGGGTGGAATATTTGCCACCGGTGCGGTTGTACTCGCCACGGTCGAAAATACTGTTGGTATAGCCAGCCCTGTTCAGGCCTGCACGGGGCGCCACATAACTCGGAGTTGCGCCGGCGGGGAATTTATTCACGATGACCACCGGGCGGTTCCAGCACCAGGGGTTGTTCCAGGAATTGTAATAGCTGTTGAACATCCAGGGGCTGTTCCACATCCAGGGATTGCTGTTCCAGCCAAAACCCCAGCCCCAGTTATTCCAACCCATGGGTGAGTTCCAGTAGTTGAAACTCAGGTTCCAGTTAGGATTCCACATGCTGTTGGGGTTGTTGTAACCGTACCAATAGTTAACGTCATCGATGGTACTCCACTTGTTGCGGTCCTGCACTTTCATGCGCAGGTAACGGTCGTCGGAATTATCGAAATAGGAGGAATAGCCATTCTCTTCTTCCGCCTGGGTGTACCGGTCGTCGGCCGCCTTGCTGGCACCGTAGGAATAGTACACATCGTCCGGGGTACCGGCCATCTTAAAGGCAGAGGAGCACCCCGTAAGCGCCAGGGCTGCCAGCAGTCCGAAAGCAAGGGAATATTTCATACAATCTATTTGAAAGCTAAGTTATTAGATATTCTTCCATCCAAATGCTAATGTTTTGCATTCAGGCCCCTTATTTTCTTGAAATTCTGTTAAAGGCGCACCTGCTGCCAAATGCTTAATTTCGCCGCCCCGGGCCGGCCCGCCTCCAAGGCGGAAGCCAGGCCCCAACAAACCATCAAAATACAGTATGAGCAAGGTAATTACGCCCCAGGAACAGGATTATTCGCAATGGTATAACGACCTGGTGATCAAATCGGGGCTGGCAGACTACAGCGCCGTGCGGGGCTGCATGGTGATCAAGCCCTATGGATATGGATTATGGGAGAAAATGCGGGATGCGCTGGACAAGATGTTCAAGGACACCGGCCACGTGAATGCCTATTTCCCCCTGTTTGTGCCCAAGAGCCTGTTTGAGGCAGAAGAGAAAAATGCCGAAGGCTTTGCCAAGGAATGCGCCGTGGTAACCCACTACCGCCTGAAGGCCGACCCCAACAACAAGGGCAAACTGATGGTGGACCCCGAAGCCAAACTGGAGGAAGAACTGGTGGTACGCCCCACCAGCGAAGCCATCATCTGGAATACCTATAAAAACTGGATACAGAGCTACCGCGACCTGCCCATCCTGGTAAACCAGTGGGCCAATGTGGTACGCTGGGAAATGCGCACCCGCCTCTTTCTGCGCACCGCCGAATTCCTCTGGCAGGAAGGCCATACCGCCCATGCCACCGAGCAGGAAGCCTGGGAAGAAGCCCGCAAAATGCTGGATGTATACGCGGAATTCGTGGAAGAATACATGGCCGTACCTGTCATCAAAGGCATCAAGACTGCCAACGAACGCTTTGCCGGTGCCGTGGAAACCCTCTGCATTGAAGCCCTCATGCAGGACGGCAAGGCCCTCCAGGCAGGAACCTCCCACTTCCTGGGCCAGAACTTCGCCAAAGCCTTCGACGTAAAATTCAGCGACAAGCAGAACAAGCTGGATTATGTATGGGCCACCAGCTGGGGCGTGAGCACCCGTCTGATTGGCGCACTAGTGATGGCACACAGCGACAACAGCGGCCTCATCCTGCCGCCCCGCATTGCCCCGCTGCAGGTGGTGATCGTACCCATCTACAAAGGCGATGAGCAACTGGCCATGATCACGGAAAAAGTGAAGCCCATCATTCAGCAATTGAAGGATATGGGTATCTCTGTGAAATACGACAACAGCGACAATGCCCGCCCCGGCTGGAAGTTTGCCGAATACGAACTGCAGGGCGTTCCGGTGCGCATGGCCATTGGCGCCCGCGACATCGAGAACAACGTGGCCGAAATTGCCCGCCGCGACACCAAGGAAAAACAAAGTGTGAGCCTCGACGGCATCGCCTTCTATATCAAAACGCTGCTGGATGAGATCCAGCTGCACCTGTACCAAAAGGCCTTGCGCTTCCGGGCCGACCACACGACCACCGTGAATACCTGGGATGAATTCATGGAAGTGCTCGACGGCAAGGGCGGCTTCGTGTCGGCCCACTGGGACGGCAGCTCCGAAACCGAGGACAAGATCAAGGAACTGAGCAAGGCCACCATCCGGTGCATCCCCTTTGATGCTGCCGAAGAACCCGGCCAATGCATACTCACCGGTAAGCCCAGCAAGCAGCGGGTGTTGTTTGCCCGGGCCTATTGATAATTCACAACAACAGCAAAAAAACATGTTCCCGCAGCCTCAAAAGCTGCGGGCTTTTTGTGTCAGCCACACCCGCTTAAACGCATCCTGCAGAAGCGAAATCCCTTTCCCCGTATTTTCACGGGAAAATGCCACACATGGAAGGAACCAATCAGCACTCCATTTTTGAGATCGCCATCACAGAAGAAAGCAAGCAGTACCTGCTGGAAACGGCCAAATGGGGCAAACTGCTGGCCGTAGTAGGCTATATTATTTCCGGCCTCATCATCATTGCCGGCATTGTGATCCTGCTGGCCGGCAACGCCTTCGGAGAATTGCTGGGGCCGGGTGGCGGGGCCATTGGCACCGTAGCCAGTGTGGTGTACATCCTGCTGGGGGCCGTTTACTTCTATCCTTCCCTCAAGCTGCACCGGTTTGCCCTGGCCGTGCCGGATGCCTTCCGCCGCGCCGATCAGGAGCAGATCACCTATGCCTTCCAGAACCTGAAATCGGTATTCCGTTTCTGGGGTGTGCTTACACTGGTGATACTGGGACTGTACGCCCTGGTGGTGGTGCTGGGCATGTTCTTTGGTGCCATGGGAGGCATGGCCTGATATCAGGAACGGGTGGCCAGGTAATTGTAATCATTCAGCAATTGTTCCAGGAAATCGGTATCCGGCATATCGCTACGGATACCCAGTACCTGCTGCACTTTGGCAGCCACCCGGCGGGCCGTTTCCTCCTGCCCCCTGGTGCGGGCCATTTCGGATACCGTGCGTATGGCATTGATGTCGCGGTCGCTCAGCCGCATCACTTCCGGAAAGCGCACCCGGTAGTCTTCCTCACGGATCTCCCGAAACAGGGTGTCGGCCAGTGAAAACCGATAGCGCAGATCCACCACGGTGGTGCCGGCTGCCAGATCGCCCAACCGCTGGCTCCGGTGGCTCACGGCAATGATGATGGCCACCAGCACGCCCATCAGCAGGGTAATGAACACCTGAAAGAAAATGCCCCAGCTATCCAGTGCCAGGTAGCCGAAAAACAAAGGCCATTCCCAAAGCCGGAATATCCAGCGCATGAGGTACTGCCCCAGGCGTGG
>JALOMZ010000243.1 GCA_025455205.1 Chitinophagaceae bacterium
GGCGGGATTGGCTTTGGACGTAAAGCCCTTTCCATTGGTCACCCATATGTCTTTGCCCACCACCTTCACATTGGTGGGGTACCAGCCCGTGGGTACAAATCCCTTGCTTTTGCTGAATCCCTTTTTCTGTACATCAAATACAGCCAGGCAGTTGTTGTCTGCGTTGGCCACAAACAGGGTTCTTTCCCGGTTATCCATGGCCAGTCCGTTGGCAGTACTGCCAGAAGGCGCGTCAGGATACAAGGCTGTGTTGAGGGTTTCAATCACCTCTCCCCGGCGGGTGTCTATAACAGAAACGCTGTTGTCGTTTGCATTGCACACGTACAGATACTTGCCGTCGCGGGTGAGCAGCATTTCATTGGGATTGTCACCAACAGGTATACTGGCCGATTGGGAATAATCAGAGGTGCGCAGGGCCAGTACCTTGTCGGCGCCCCATACGCTTATGTAAATGATTGACTGATCGGGCGACAGCAGGCAGGTGTAGCCTTCGGCGCCGAGGGGCTGGCGGTGAATGATGGCCCTGGTATCCAGATTCACCACATAGAGGGCGCTGTCTTCCCGTGTTACGGTATACAGAAGAGGTTGATGCGGATGCAGGGCAATGCCTGCTGGTCCAATGCGTGTTGGCCAGGGCTTGCCTAACAGGAAGCTATCTGCCAGTTGCAGGGTTTGCTGCCGGATGGCATACTTCAGGATGCGGTTGTCGTGACCACCGGAGGCGTAGAGGTATTTGCTGTTGGCACTGAAGGCCAGGCCGTACCAGCTTTTCGGAATGGCAACGGTATGCAGCAGCTGTTTGCTTTTTGTGCTGAGCAACTGGATGGATTGTATGCTTTGGCCATTGTTGGTGACTGCGGCATAGTGGCCATCCGGACTAAGCACCAGGTTCAGCGGAAGATCGCCCAGGGGCAGGGAAGTGCCGGCGGGACTGAGGTGCCAGCCATTGGGAAGGGTTACGCGCGACGCGGTGGCTCCGGGTTTTTCCTGGGCCGGTAAAGACAATACGGAAATCAGGCCGGCGGCAAGCAGCAGCAGCTTCATAGTGGAGAATTGAGGCTTGAAGGTAGCCACTGCCCGGCCATTAAAACCTGTCAAATAGCAGTTTTTGGGGCCATCAGGTCATCCGGCTGAGCAGGGAGGATGGCATCAGCCGCAGCAGCCAGGCTATGAGCCGCCATCGCCGGCTTATATAAGCCTTTTTCCTTCCTGCCGCGATGGCCGCAATGATCTGTTGGGCCGCCTTGGGCACGGGTACCAGCCAGAACAGGTTTCCCTGGGCCATTTTGGTGGCCACAAACCCGGGTTGTATGTCGGTAACCTGAATGGGCAGGCCCAGTTTGCGGGCCTTGAACCAGAGCCCTTCGAGGTAGTTGCTCATGAATGCCTTGGATGCATTGTAGGCTGGTGCTGCCTGCATGCCGCGGTTGGAGGCAACAGAGGAAATGCCTGCAATATGTCCTGGCTGCCCCTGCTCAGCAAAGTACTGGAAGGCCTGGATCGTGAGGTCCAGGAATCCGGTGGCATTAGTTTGGAAAGTGGAGAGTTCCAGGTTCCGGTCCAGTGTTCGCGAGGGTTTACCTATGCCTGCACAGTAAACAAAGATGTCCATGCCGCCCAGTTGCTCAATCAGCTGATGGAAATGTGTGCCGCGGTCTTCCTGCTGCACATCAAAGCAGGCGGTGGCCACGGTGCCGGCCGGATGTTCTTGTTGAAAGGCCTCCAGGGCATTCTGGTTGCGGCCGCTGAGGCCTACGGCGCAACCCATTTGCCTGTACTGGCCTGCCATTTCGAGGCCTATGCCGGAGGTGCCGCCGATGATGATCACTTTTTGCATGGCAGGAGGTGTGAATAGCAAATATGTATTATGGGCATGTTCAGGTGTTTGGATTTCTGTACCGCCGGATCAGGGACAACATGGGCGGCACGCCGGCCAGGGCGCCCAATGCCAGCCAGGCAAAGGCGTGGTGTCCGCCCAGCGGGCCCTGCAGGTGAAAGAGCCGGTCGAACACCAGCAGGCTGCAGGTGGCGATGGAAAAACCGATGGCGTTGTAAATGGCGAGGGCGGTTCCCCGCAACTCCGGTGGTGACAGGAAGGACACCAGCGTGGAGAATTGCGGCGAGTCGGGGTTCACAAAGAAGCCCCAGGCAAACAGCAGGCTGAGGAAGGCAACCGGTGGTAAACTGTACCAAAGGGGAGAAGACAGCGCCAGCAGTCCGGAGGCGGCCAGGCAGGCGGTGGCCACTTTGTCGCTGCCGATGCGCTGGGCTGCAAAGCCGCCCGCAATGCTGCTGATAACGCCGATGGCGATGATGCCGAAACTCAGCAGCGGTACATTGAGCGGTACCTGCCGGGCTGACGCATAATACCCCAGCATCACAGGCACAAATCCCCAGAATGTGTACAGTTCCCACATATGCCCGAAATATCCGGAGGCAGCCTGACGCCAGGGTTTGGAGGAGAAGATCTGCGGGATGGCCGACCACTGGAAGGCGCCCGATTTTTTCCGGTAGGGGCCATCGCCCACTTTGGCCAGCATCAGCAGGCCGCCCAGCACAGCCAGTACGGAGGTAGTATACAGCACGGTGCGCCAGGGCAGCCGGAAGTCCTGGTTTCTCAGCAGGTGCGGAAAGGCGGTGCCCAGTATGAGGGCGCCCAGCAGAAAGCCCATGGCCCGCCCCAGCTTTGCGTCGAACCAGTCGCCGGCTATCTTCATGCCTACCGGATAAATACCGGCGAGGAAAAAACCCACGAAAAAACGCATGATGAAAAGGGAGAATGCGTCCCGGGCCAGCCAGGCTACGGATGCATTCACGAGCGCCCCGGCCAGGCTGCTGAGGAAAAATACCTTCACGGGGGAGAAGCGGTCGGGTATGGAAAGCAGGGCCACGGTGAGCGTACCTGTTACAAAGCCGAGCATGACGGCGGTAGTTACCAGGCTCACCGCATATTGCGACAGGCCCAGCGCCATCTTCAATTCGGGCAATACTGCATTGCCCACAAACCACAGCGAAGTGCCGGTGAATTGTGAAAAGACAATAATGGGCAGTACCTGCTTTTTGGTGTTCATGCAGCGGGTTGGCTAACTGGCCGACAAGGTAAGCATCTGCAGCCAATGGCCCTGCGTAAACAGCTGCTTCAGCGGCGTTGTTTCAGGTTGGCCAGCACCAGGCCGCATACAATCACCAGCATACCGGCCAGGTGCACCCAGGTGATCTTCTCCTGCAGGATAAGCACCGCTTCCACACTGCTGAACAATGGGATGAGGTTGCCGAAGATGGCGGCCCGTGCCGCCCCCAGCCGGGCGATGGCACCGTTCCAGCAAAAAAAGGCTATTACAGAAGTGCCCGCACCCAGGTAGAGCACAATGCCTGCCAGGCTGGCATCCCAATGCAGGGGCGGCGTGCTGCTCTGTTCCCACAATACCACGGGCAGTAACAGGAGGGTGCCCAGCCAAAAGGTGATGGACAGATAGCTTAACGGACTTATGCCGGACGGTTTTTTCCGGGCCAGGATATTGTAGATGGCAAAGGAAAGGGCAGCACCCAGTATCCACCAGTCGCCCTGCGTAAACCGGAAATGCAGCAGCACTTCCCAACTGCCGCGGCTCAGCAGCAGGAGGATGCCGGCCAGGCATACCAGCAATCCCAGCAGTCGAAGGGGCGGTATGCGCTCCTTCAGGAAAACGCGGGCCAGCACAAAGGAAAATACAGGGGAGGAAGTGGTGCCAATAAGGGCCAGGTTAACCGCCTGCGAATAGTGCCCGGCTACATATACCAGGGTGTTGAACACCGAAACGCCGGTGAGGGCCGCAAAGAATACCGGCGCTGCGTGACGCCGGATGATGGTCCATTCCGTTTTCACCAGCCGCCAGCCAAGTGGCAGCATGATCAGGGAGGCGCAGGCCCAGCGCAGGAAGGCCAGGGTAACAGGCGGCACGCGATGGCTCACGCCCCGGGCCACAATAAAATTGCCACTCCAGATAAGGGTGGCCAGCACGGCCAGCATAATGCCGGCCACAGTTTGGTCTTTGGCTCGCACGAGCTTCGAAAGTAGAGCATATCTCAAAAGGTCAAAAGAAGAATTAACCACCAGGTCACCAGGGAAGCACCAGGGCCACCAAGCCCCATTCACCAGAATTTTTCATGGTGCTCTTTGTGCCTCCTTCGTCCCGTTGTGGTTAAATATGACTTTTGAGATGGGTTCTGGTATTTTCTTTGGGCAGGGTCTCAGCGGAAGAATATGTCCCAGGCAAAGCGCACA
>JALOMZ010000244.1 GCA_025455205.1 Chitinophagaceae bacterium
ACACACACATACCAGTGGCACCGGCGGTGCGCCACGATATGGGAACCTGCTGGTAACACCATTGGTGGGTGTGCCCCTGCGCACAGGCTTTCTTCCGGAAAGGCAGAAGAATGAACACGCTGCGGCAGGCTACTACCAGATCACCTTGCAACGACGTACTGGCGATGTGGATGTATCCCTCACTGCATCGCGAAAAGTGGGGTATCACCGTTATCGGTTCTACACTCACCAGAAGGAGACAGTGATACCGGCCACCATCATGCTGGATGTGAGCCATACGCTGAGCCGCATGAACAAAGACCAGCGCAGCACGGTATGTACCGGGGCGGAAGCCACTATGGTGGGCAACCAGGGTATGCAGGGGAAGGCTTCCTTCCGGGGAGGCTGGGGCTCTGAGGCACCCTATACCATCTACTTCTATGCGGTGTTCAGCAAGCCCTTTGCGCGCAGCGGCAGCTGGCAGCAGGATACCGTTTTGAGCGAAAGCAAACAGGCTTCCGGCACCGCCATCGGACTCTATGCAGGCTTTGATGCCAGGCAGGGAGAGACGATAGATCTGAAGCTAGCCATTTCTTACCGCAGCATCGAACAGGCGAAGACCAACCTGGATGAAATACCCGGCTGGGATTTTGAACTGGCGAGGAAGAATGCCTTCAATGCCTGGGAGCAGCACCTCAGCGTGGTGCAGGTGAAAGGGGGAAGTGCCGAGCAGCGAAAGATGTTTTACAGTGCGCTGCGCAATACCATGATCATGCCGGCCGACCTCACCGGGGAAAATCCTGGCTGGGCTTCCGGCAAGGCACACTACTGGGACCATTACTGTCTGTGGGATGTATTTCGCAGCACCATGCCATTGCACAGCCTGCTCTATCCGCAACGGCAGGCCGCTATTGTCAATAGCCTGTTGGATATTTATGATCATCGGGGATGGCTGCCCGATGCATGGATCGCCGGTCATTATGCCAACAACCAGGGCGGCACCAATGCCGATGTGGTGCTGGCAGATGCTGCGGTAAAAAACCTGCCCGGCATCAATTGGCACAAGGCATTCGAAGCAGCCCGCAAGAATGCCACACAGCAGTCGGATTCGCCTACTATGAAAGGACGTTTTCTCGAAGAATACAACCGCCTGGGCTACCTTACCCGTAATAGCTATAAGGGAGCCGTGTCCAGAACGATGGAGTATGCTTACAATGATTTTTGCATTGCACAGCTGGCAGATAAAGTAGGGGAGCGGGCAGAGGCAAATTCCTATCGGCAGCGCGCCGCCAATGTGTTCAGGTTGTTCAACGATTCGGTTGGTTATTTCTGGGCCCGCGATGCCCGGGGGCAGTGGGAGCCGGAATTCACCCTGCACAGCAAACTGGCAGCCGTGTGGGACGATCCCTATTTTTACGAGGGCGGTTCTGAAGTGTACAGTTACTATGTTCCGCATGATATGGCGGGCCTCATCAAACGGCACGGTGGCGCTCAAGCCTTCGCGCAGCGGTTGGATGCCTTCTTCGACAGCGGCCGTTTCAAACTTGAAAATGAGCCCCTCTTCCTGGTACCGTATAGCTATAATTATGCCGGTATGCCATTCAAGACTGCTGAACGGGTACGTCATATCCTGACACATGCATTCAGGCCCGGTCATGAAGGCCTGCCCGGCCAGGACGACAGTGGTGCCATGTCGTCGTGGTTCGCATTCAGTGCCATGGGTTTCTTCCCGGTGGCCGGACAGCCGCTTTACCTGCTGGGCAGTCCTTTGTTCGAGGAGATCAGCATCCGGTTGCCAAAAGGTAAAAAATGGGTGGTGAGGGCCCGGGGTAACAGTGCAAAGAATATCTATATACAAAAGGCAACGCTGAATGGAAAGCCCCTCAATCGCAGTTGGATCACCCACCAGGAAGTGGTGAATGGGGGCGTGTTGGAACTGGTGATGGGGCCTGCGCCGTCTGCCTGGGGACAAACCCAATTGCCGTATTCCATGACAACTGCCGGCCGCTGATCAATTGAGTATCGAATGAGATATCCGCCCAAATTCAAAAGGCTCATCATTTTATCCTGCCTTGGCACTGCCATCATCTGTGCTGGTGCTGCATTGGCCCAGGCGCCTGCATATCCTGTGTGGGATGTGCTCACCTATCCGGATGAAACAGGCTTTCAGCAGCGCATAAAGGGTATGCTGCCACGGCTGGTGGCCAAAGGATTTGGCGAGCGCAGCAAATCGGTGGCCCGCTGTCCAGATACTGGCTTGCCCGTATATACCTGGGCGCTGGAAGGAGAGGAAGTAATTTCTCCATACACAGGCCGGAAATTTATACAGGGGCCAACCGGGTATTTTGGCGCCAGGGAGCGCGATAGCCTGGGGCGCATCCTGGCTTTTGGGGGTGATCCGCTCAAATACGACCTGCCCCCGGCCACGGCCGCGCTGATGCTGGAACCGAACAATGCGCAGGCAAGAGCATTCCTGTCCATTCCCGGCAACTGGCGGCAGCAATACCATTTTGCAGCCAAAAACTGGGTTCGTTTCTATGGCCTGGTGGGCTACCGCTGGGATAGTGCCTGGCAGCAGTCGTTTCGCCAGTCCGTAGCTTCCTACGCCGAGAGCCGCCGACCCTCGGATGGTGCCCGCGAACACCTGCCCATGAGCCGGCCGCATAACCTCATTGGCGAAAGGGGACAATTGCTGGGCGGCAACATGAAGGATGGAGGCACCGAGAACCATAAGACCATGTGGCGCACCAGTGCCCTGGTATATGCCCAATGGTTTCCGAAAGAGGCCCTCATATCCGGCGTGCCGGCCCCCGAGGCGGCCCGCCTCACCGACAGCGTGCTGAATGATTACGTGAAGCGCCTGGCTTATACCGGTAACGGGGAATACGATTCGCAGATCTACTATCCGCATTCCATAGGAGCTTTTCTGAATGTGTTCGACTTTTCGAAAGATGAGAAATACCGGACAATGGCTCAGGCCGCCCTCGATTATTACCTGGCTACCTACGGGCTGAAGGTGTACGATGGTGCTATTGCCGGGGCGCAGAAACGTGGCTACCTGCCGGAGGAGAAGCCCGGTGAAATGGAAATGTATCTCTGGACCTGGGGCGCCAACATGAGCCGCCGGATTCCACAGGAGGAACAACTCACCACCCTGCATCAGCTCACCAGTGCCTACCGGCCCAACCAGGTGATCATGAATATCATCAACAAAAATGTATCCCTGCCTTATGAGGCCTTCATGAACCGGCCGTCCTATCACATGAACCAGGCCGCACAGTTCCAGGAAACCTTCTATGCATCACACAGCTATGGCATGGGCAGCGTGGCTATGAGTATGGTGGACAATCCCACGCAGCAAACAGTCTGGTCACTGGTGGCAAAGGGCACCGAAGGTCCGCTGGCCTTTGGGGCCATGCAGCCGCGATTCCTGAATCCTGCAGGGCACAGTCCGTATACGCAAACCATACAGAAAAGAGGCGCGCTGATTGTTGCCACTGCTCCTGGCAGAGATCCGGGAGCAAAGGCATCTGCATCGCAGCAGGCCCGGCAGGCCAATGCTGCGGATAAGCTGATCCAGATGCCTGCGCCTGACCCTGGTTTTTCGCTGCAGCAATGGACCGATTGGATGGAGCAATCACGTAAAAGTGCAGCCACCTGGTTCTTTGTACCCCGAAAAGGCACGCAAGTGGTGGAAAGGGATCAGGGTGTTTTTGTGCAGGCCAACCAGACAATGGTTTTCATAAGGCCACTGGGAACAAGTTCTTTTTGGCTCAATCCGCCGGATAGCATATTGGCATCGTTGCCCGACAAGCATCCCCTGCGTATCTGCCTGCAGTACCAGGTACTGGTATCGGCCGGCAAGTCCTCGGGTTTTTTGGTGCAGGCGGCAGAAGCAAATGAATTCGAATCACTGGATCAATTTATACGCCAGGTACAACAAAAAACCAGATTGGACCTCACGCAGTGGGCAAGCCGCGGCAGGATCCATTACACCAGCCTGCAGGGCGACCAACTGGAGATGCAGTATGAAGCAGCGGACCTCCGTTGCAGCGGGCGGATCAATGGAAAGCCCGTAGATTATAAGAACTGGGCAGGTGGAGCTGTTTACCAGAGTCCTTATGTGCAGGTGAAGGAGGGCGTTATGAAGTTTACAGATGGCAAAGAGTCATACACCATCGATTGCCGTGGTGACAGGCCGGCGTTTGTGGGGCAGCGATAGTATGCGGTAGGGGCCTTTAACTACATT
>JALOMZ010000245.1 GCA_025455205.1 Chitinophagaceae bacterium
GGTGATTGTACCCGCAGGGCAGGCGTTCAGGCAATACGGGGCCCGGCTGGCAGCAATGAAACCATCCATGCGGAGCTTCTGGCCATTGGAGAACATATACATACATGCGTCGTCGGTGTAATCCATATAGTTCATCCACATTTCCAGCGGGCGGTTGCTGCACTGGCTTGTGAGTCCCACTGAAACTCCTGAACCAAGGCATCCGTAATTGGCGCCATCATGGGCCGGAGTATCACCCACCAGGTCATCCCCGCAGCGCCGGTCGCCCCAGATATGCCGCAGGCCGAACCAGTGGCCCACTTCATGTGTGGCGGTGCGGCCCTCATTATATGGAGCAGCGGTTGCACCGGCAGTGCTGGTGCCAAAGGCATTGTACAGCACCACCACGCCATCGGTGGAGAGGGTGCCGCCCGGGAACTGGGCATATCCCAGAATGCCGCCGCTGATGTTACCCACCCAGATATTCAGCTTGGTGGCGGGATCAACCGGATCGCTGCCGCCTGCCGAGCTGCGCTTGATGGCATCGTTGGTGCCAAAGCTGGTTACCGTGGTTGGCACGCGCCGGGTTTCCACCAGGCAGAACTGGATCAGGGCATCGGCCACCAGGTTTTCATAACCGGCCAGGTGAGCCCCACTGCTAAGCTCCACATTCGCCTTTCTGAAATCATCATTAAGTACCTCCATCTGGGAAGCTATCTGCGCATCAGAAATATTCTGGATCTGTGTATTGTATACCACATGTACCACCACCGGCACGTACACCACGGTGCTGCGCGGCGTGGTACCGCCACCACCTCCACCACCGCCGCTGCCGGGCTTGCCCTTGTTGGCCGTGCCATTGCGGGCATTCAGCCGGGCTTCCACATATTTACCCACCTCCTGTTCCAGGAGTTCGAGGCTGCGGCCCCGTTCAGGATGCTGGCGAATCTGTTCGCGCAGGTACTCGTCTGAATAACAGCGGATCTTTCCCTGCTGAGCCCATGAAAAGAGCACAAGCAGCAAGCCTGCTGCAAGCATGTAAAGTTTTCTCATTCGCGGTTTTTTTTGAAATATAACCCTTCCCCCCGGTAAATGCAAGCATTGTTCCGCAAAATGCCGCCATGGCACCATTCACATAAACAGAAAGGGTACAGCACCATGGCACTGTACCCTCTTCCAGGTTGATCAATAAATGATGCCTCAGCTCAGTCCATTTACGACTGCCTCGCGGTGGATCTTCTGCACCAGTCCCTGCAGCACCTTGCCGGGGCCACATTCCGTGAACTGCGTGGCGCCGTCGGCCACCATGGCTTGTACGCACTGCGTCCAGCGCACCGGGCCGGTAAGCTGGTGAATGAGGTTCATTTTAATATCGGCCGGACGGTGCACCGCATGGGCCACCACATTCTGGTATACCGGGCAAACCGGTGTATGGAAGGTAGCCGCTTCAATGGCCGCCACCAGCTCTTCTTCCGCATGTATCATCAGCGGGCTGTGGAAGGCACCACCCACCGGCAGCAGCAGGGCCCGCTTAGCACCGGCCGCCTTCAGCTGTTCGCAGGCCAGCTCAACGCCTTTTACCGAGCCGCTGATCACCAGCTGACCGGGGCAGTTGTAGTTGGCCGCCACCACTTCTTCCTCAATGGCATTGCACACGTCTTCTACCACCTTATCATCGAGTCCCAGGATGGCCGCCATAGTGCCCGGCTCGCGCTCACAAGCATGCTGCATGGCAAAGGCGCGGGCCTTCACCAGCCGGAGACCGTCTTCAAAAGAGAGACATTTATTGGCCACCAAAGCCGTGAACTCACCCAGCGAGTGACCCGCTACCATATCGGGCGTAGCATTGGCCAGTACCTTGAAAGCCACATAGGCATGCAGGAAGACCGCGGGCTGTGTCACTTTAGTCTCCTTCAGCTCCTCATCGGTGCCACCAAACATGATATCAGAAATCCGGAATCCCAGGATCTCGTTGGCCTGTTCAAACAGTTCCTTCGCCTCGCTGCTGCTTTCATACAGCTGCTTGCCCATGCCGCTGAACTGGGCACCCTGGCCGGGAAATACAAATGCGTGTTTGCTCATATGCGTAAAATGAATGGCAAATATGGCACATATTGGCGGGAAATACATTGGGCCTGTGTCTGCTCACCCTGCAGGGGTGACTGACACAGGTATTACATGACCCACAGGTCAACAGGAGTCGAAAAAGGGAGAAGCAGGAAGAGTAACACCTGCTGCCAATAAAAACACTGCCTACCTGTCCCCCCTCTCACAGAGGCTGGCACCGGCAGCATCAAGGTCATTTCCGCTACAGAACCGGCCGAATGGAGCTATCGCTTGCATCGGCATCAACACTTCATTCCCAGGCTGGCACTTTGCTTCAAATACCGTTTCTTTAGCTGCATGAGCATTCCATCATTGAAATCCATTGCATCCCTGATGGCATTATACCTGATGCTGTCTGCAGCTGCCTCCGCACAGTCCACCGCGCCCAGCCGCAGTTTCTGGAAGAATCTGCAAAACTACTGCGGCCAGTCGTTTGAGGGGCAGGTAATGGCCGCGCCTGCAGGCGATACCAACTTTACCGGAAAACGGCTGATCATGGAAGTGAAAGCATGCGAGGATGGGCGCATACGCATTCCTTTTCACGTGGGCAATAACCACTCACGCACCTGGGTACTCACGCTGCAAGATTCCCTGCTGCAACTGAAACACGACCATCGAAATGAAGACGGCCGCCCCGACCGGGTAACACAATACGGCGGCATGGCCCCATCAACCGGAACCCCCACCCTGCAGTTCTTTCCGGCCGACCAGTATACCGTTAACCTGCTGCCCACGGCTGCCGCCAACGTATGGTGGATAGAACTGGAGCCTGGCAAACACTTCACCTATCACCTGCGCCGCCTGGGCACCGACAGGCAATACAGCATCCGCTTTGACCTTACAAAGCCTGTGTCAGCTCCGCCTGCACCGTGGGGATGGTAGGAATGAACACCTCAGACGATCCACATGTTCCATCCGGAAATAGTAATACTTGCGAAGCACGGGTATATTTATGCTTTTCGCCTTCCAGCCTGCCATGATGACTTGTATGAAGGCAATCCTCTTTTGAAAGGGAAGCTTACACGCAGGGGTATTCATCCGGCTGAATGCGAAAGTTTATGGTGCATTGGAGTCAGCCTCACACAACGAAAAAATGAAATCGGAATTCGACAGGAGTCGACAGCCCAATGAATCCGGGACAGAGTCCCGGACGAGTTATAGGCACCAGCCGGAGGCTGGCGCCAGTATCTGTGAGAGCATCAGCGCAGATCGGAAGCGATCAGGCGCAGGAATTCGCTGCGGGTGGTTTCGTTGCGGAATTCGCCGCTGAAGGCAGAGGTGGTGGTAACGGAGTTCTGCTTGCTCACGCCCCGCATCATCATGCAGAAATGGCTGGCCTCAATCACCACGGCCACACCCAGGGGCTGCAGGGCTTTTTCGATGGATTCAAGGATCTGCGTGGTGAGGCGTTCCTGTACCTGCAGGCGGCGGGCAAACACATCCACCACCCGGGCTATTTTGCTGAGGCCGGTGATATAGCCATTGGGGATATAGGCCACATGCGCCTTGCCCACAAAGGGCAGCATGTGGTGTTCGCAGAGGCTGTACAATTCGATATCCTTCACGATCACCATCTCACTCACTTCCTCGTGGAACTTGGCCGAGTTGAGGATACGCTCGGCATCCTGATGGTATCCCTGGGTGAGGTACTGCATGGCCTTGGCCACGCGCTCCGGTGTTTTCACCAATCCCTCACGGTGCGGGTCTTCACCCAACAATTCCAGGGTGCGCGTATAGGCCTTCGCCAGGTCTGCCGTCACCTGCTCATCGTATTGCTCGTGCTTACTGTATGCCATCTCAATGCTGTTTCAAATGATTAAACTCCCATTCACCTCCATTTGTTCACTCCAAAGCCTTCCTTCGCTTGCACACCATTACCCTGTCTTCAACCCCACACCAACCAAAAACCACAAACAAAAAACTACAAACAAAAAATTACCCTATCTTCACAAATAGCTCTCCTTTCATATACAATATGGCCTTGCAAAGGGGATTTCTTAACTTTCTAGGCGGGTGTGGACTTACGATCTGGGCATTGGCTATATGGTTATGGCTACGGGATAGAAATCTGATTTTAAAGGTATTTATTGGAACTATCATGTCGGGCTTCCTTTATATCGCCCATCTCCATGCTTTCGGGGT
>JALOMZ010000014.1 GCA_025455205.1 Chitinophagaceae bacterium
CATCCAGGCGACCATCGCCGTCCACATCCCCTTTTTCCAGCGGAAAACCGTTCCAGTATTCATTTGCATAAAAGGACTGGCGTGTGCCAAAGGAGAGCTGGCCTGGACTGCTGGTATTGCGTACCACGGAAAAACCGGGAAGGCCATGGCCGAATACCAGGTCAGAACGGCCGTCGTTGTCCATATCGGCCAGGAAATAGTTTTCCTTATTCAGGCTAAAAGAGCTCACCGGAAAGGTCTGCACCTCAAACCGGAAACCCGACTGGTTGCTGAGGTTACGATTGATGAACATCTGCTCGGTGAAAAAATAGCTAAGCAGCTCAGGTAATCCATCCCCATCCAGGTCTTCAATAGCCTTGAGATATTCTCCATATGGCCACACGGTATAGGGCATATCAAACAGTATATTCCCTGGCTGCGAGCGGTTACGGAAAAGGTGCCCGCCTTCCACGGCAATGTCTAACCGGCCATCGCCATTCAGATCGGCCAGGCGGAGGTCTTCCCCTAAGTCCTTGCCCATGACCGGGATACGCACCGGAGCGGCAAAAGCAATAGAATCGGGTGTACTGATATTGCGCAACACAAACAGCAGGCTGTCCTCGCAGGAAGTCACAATATCATCGTAGCCGTCCCCATCTATATCCCCTATTTCAAACTGCATCTGGCTTGTATAACTGGCATCATAGGCGGTAAAGGTTTGGATGGGAGCCCACGCAATTTTGCCGGGTTGCGACATATTCCTGGCCACAGAAAACGTCAGGTACAGGCTAGATTCGTAGCCATCCGAAATCCAGTCGGGCCGGCCATCGCGGTTGAAATCGGCCACGCGGATGCGGGTTGTGAAATCACCCCTTGAGGCCTGGGCCGTTACGGTATCTTCAAAACTGTAGGCATGAAAGCGATTGGCCTGGAGGCCACTGGTTACATAAAAAGGCTGCGGAGAGCGGGCA
Organism: Chitinophagaceae bacterium; assembly: GCA_025455205.1. GTDB lineage: Bacteria > Bacteroidota > Bacteroidia > Chitinophagales > Chitinophagaceae > Phnomibacter. The sequence goes on from JALOMZ010000014.1 coordinate 951, forward strand.
GTAAGGCCTCCTGCAGTTACCCCTATTCGGCCGCTGATAGCTCCCGGGGGCACCACCACCTGCAACTGGGTGGGTTGAGCAGCTGTCACCACTGCTTTAACCGGGCCAAAGGTTACCAGGTTTTTGGCCGGGTCGTTATCGAAACTTTTTCCGTAGATGGTGATGGTTTGTCCGGGCTTGCCGCTCAGCGGTGCAAAGGAGTCAATCACCGCCCGGAAAGAGAAAGTGGCCAGTACACCGCGGCCTGTGGCAGCATGGGCAGTGACGGCACCGGTATTGCCCCCTGCCACCACCATCTCAATGGTAGAATCGTTGATGGCCTGGAAGGATTGCGGCGCCCGTCCGCCTACCTGCATGGACTGCACCTGCTGCAGGCGCGCGCCCTTCACTGTCACCCGGGTGCCTGCCCCTCCGTAATGGGGCGAAAAGCCCAGGATCAGCGGCTCATTGATGCGGTTGCGCACCAGGGTGGTGATAAGCTTCTGGTCGCTCATGGAGTAGAGGTCTGTCTTGCCATCCGCATCCAGGTCGGTAAACCCATATTGCTGCGATGCACGCCATATGGAATCCGATGCCAGAGAGCCGGGGCGGAAAGCGAAGAAGCGCTCAGCCTGCAGGTTGCTTCCACTGCCAGTGAATCGAAAACAGTAAATACTGCGCTGACTATAGGAATTGACCATGGCCTCCAGGTCGCCATTGCCATTGACGTCTGCAATTTCCACTTCCATCAGGTCATAAGCGCTATAAATATTTCTGGGCGGCAGAAAACTGACGCTGCCGGGAACGCTGCTGTTTACCATTACCACCAGGTTCTGGTCGTCGGAATGGGCCACCAGCAGATCGGGCTTGCCATCCTTGTCGAGGTCTCCCAGCTTCAGCGACCGCGGCGACCTGCCGGTGGCAGCCTGAACGGGCGGGGCAAAACTCAATCCCCCGGCCTGCGATGTGTTACGGAAAACAGCTATGCCGTTTTGAAAACGTTGTGCCACGACCACGTCAGTGCGGCCATCGCCGTCCACATCCTGCAATGACAGCTGGTGACAATCGCCGCCAGTGAACAATACGCCCCCTACTGCATAACTGAGGCCACTGCCGCTGCCCTGGTTGCGGTATACCACCACCTGCCTGTCGGAATAGCTGGAGGCCACCAGGTCTGTGCGGCCATCGGTATTGAGGTCGGCAGCTGCCAGGTACAGGGGGCGGTCGGTGGCGGTAATAATTACAGGTGGCTCAAAATCAATGGAACCGTTCCCTTTGTTGATCAGTATGGAGATGCGGCGCTCCGATTCGTGGCTGGACGCCAGGTCCAGCCAGCCATCTCCGTTGAGGTCGGCACTGATTACCTGTCCAATGCCGGCATGGGTGGAGAAGAAAACCGTATCCTGCAGTTGGATGTCACCCTGCGCCGAAGTGTTGCGGTGTATGAGCAGGCCGCTGCGGGCAGGGATGCCCATCACCAGTTCCGGACGACCATCGCCATCCAGATCACCTGTGGCCAGGCAACTCGTTTGTCCTTTTACCGGCAGGTCTGCATCGGCATCATACTGAGAACGGTCGAGCCGGCTGTAATCGGCCGGATAGGTTACCACAAAGGGTTGCCTTGAATACCCTGTCAAGCCGTTTACAGAAACAGTGATTTGTCGCCACTCGGTGCCAGCCGGCGCCTGCACGGTGAGGCTGCTGGTGGTAGCGGCCAATACTGGTGCGGCAATGCCGCCCACCAGTACCTTGTTCTGGGATGGTACGGTGCTGAAACCCGATCCCTGGATAGTGATTGCGGTACCCACAGGGCCCGACTGTGGCGTGAATGAGGTGATAATGGGTTGGGCCTGCACGGCGGTCCATGCCATGGCCATCAGCAAAGACCACCAACGAAATGGGCGGACCAATAATCGCTTCCCTGCCTGTTGCCAAATGTTCATGCCCTTGCCGGGGCCGTTCAATGCCTGACTGTTAATTCCTTCCATGTGCCAATGGGTATGCTGGTCTGTCTATCCGGGCCAGGCAGGTACCAAAACTATCCGCACGGTACACTGCCATACTCCCGAAGCGGATGGCAATTTAGTGCAGCAGGCGATTCAGCCTGAGGGTTGTACAAATTAAAGCGAAACGGAGAGCTCATTATCCCAGTTGGGCCGCAGGGTTACCTTCAGCGGTACGGCTATCACGTCTTCCGGCTGTATCTTCTTCCAGTAGTCACCGGTATCCCATCGGCCATTTTCATTGCGGTCGTACAACACCCTCAGTTTGTACTCACCGGGTTGCATGAGGGGAATGTTCAGCCGGTCGCCGGTAAGGGGGATGGACTTCACCACGTTGTCGCCCTGCACCCATTGCAGCACGGGTTTCCGGTCAAGCTTAAGGCCGGTAAAGGTGATGCGCACAGAACCGTATTCGCTCTCCGCTTTGGTTTTGAAAAAAATGGTATCCGGTCTTGCATTGCCGTTGCCAGCTGAGTCGGTGGCAAAATCCTTTAGAATGAGCAGCCGGTAATGGGTGTCATCTTTCCAGGCATGCCGCAGTTCCATGCGGGTGGCGCTGGTATCCAGGTGCAGCGTATACCCGGCAACGGCTACACCATTGGTGTCGGAAAGGAGGATCCGGCTGCTGTCGAATGTTTTAACGGCCTGTGAAAAGCGGAGTTCCAGGGGCGACAACAGGTCCTGCGCCTGCCCTTCGGAGGCGCCGGCCGTCACCCGCAAGGCAGGCTTTTCATCCTTTCTTTTGGCTGGTCCGCCAGGCGCGGTGGTGGCTTTCTTTTCAGGCTCCTTTTCGGCCACAAAGGCTTTCAGCACAATGCTGTCGTTGGCATTGCGGGTATCCAGTGCCGGGCCGTGGAAGGCAAATGGGGTTTTGTTGCTGCTATACCGCCGGAATCCTTCGTCTTTCAGGGCAAAGAGATAGAAGCGGCCAGGCGGCAGGTTCTCAAACAGGAAGAAGCCTTTTCCATTGGGGCGGGTGGCATACCGGGGCTTTTCCTTGGCTACGGCCGAATCATCGGGATTGCTGTGCAATAACACGATCAGGGTGCTGTCGGGCAGGCCACTCTGGGCATCCAGCACCGTGCCACCCAAAGTGAGGCTGTCGATATAGTTGCCGGTGGAAAACACATACGTGAAGTCCTTCAGGGCGTTGCCCTCATTGATGTCGCGGATGGCTTTTCCAAAGCGGTAGCTGTAGGTGGTATTGGGCTGCAGGGTGTCTTTGATGCGGATGGTGATGGTGCGCAGTTTCGCCAGTACATCGGGCTGCCGCTCGGCGGGCGGGTTAATGATCAGTTCCTGCTGCAGGTTGTCGAGCTGCACAAATTCATTGAACTGGAGGGTGATGTTGCGGGCATCAAAGCGCCGGCTGTTGGTATCTGGCGTGGCATTTACCAGTAAGGGCGGCGTGGAATCGCGCGGTCCGCCGGTAGGCGGAACAATATTGGCGCAGCCCGGACCAGCCAGCATGGCCAGCAGGCAGTACAGTACGGGAAGAGAAAAGGCGATTGACAGCAGCTTGTGTTTCATCCGGAATGCAAACATAGCGGAGGAATCGCTGCCAAAACGTGAAAAGGGAAAGCCCAGGAACTTCACGCGGACCGATGTTGCGCTTTTCCCAAAAAAACCATGCATTAAACCAATTAAGCCATTCCTTGTAATTCATGCATGTCTAAAGTGTATTCCATCAAAACGGTGCAGAACCTGCCCATTTCCCTGGAGCAGGCCTGGGATTTTTTCAGCAAGCCGGATAATTTGAAAGATATCACCCCGTCGAACCTGGGCTTCCATATCCGCAGCAAGCACCATGGCGCCCGCATGTACCCCGGGCAGATCATTGAATATACCGTGAGTCCGGTGCTGGGCATTCCGCTGTACTGGATGACAGAGATCACGCATGTGGAGGACTTCCGGTATTTTGTAGATGAGCAGCGCTTTGGCCCTTACAGCCTCTGGCACCACCAGCACCATTTCCGGGCGGTAGACGGCGGCGTGGAAATGACAGACATCGTACATTATAAACTGCCCCTCTGGTTTCTGGGCGACCTGGCACAGGTGTTGTTTGTACGCCGGCAGCTTGAAGGCATCTTCACCTTCCGTTTCAGGAAGGCCGAGGAATTGTTCGGTAAATGGGAGGGACAACAGGTGCAGGTGCAGTTCAGCTGATACCTCGCATACCATCTGAGAAGACCCTGAAGTCCTTTGTGTTTCTCTGTGCCCTTTGTGGGAAATAAAGAAGGTTCCCTCCAAGGTCACAAAGGGCACCAGACACTCAATTCCTTCGTGTTTCTCTGTGCTCTTTGTGGGAAATGAAAGATGGGTTTCCGCCAGGGCCCAAGCGTGCCCCTCGGAAACAAATAACAAACGGTAGCCAACGCGCTGATTTCTTCGGTCCGGTGGTCTCCGTTCACCAGGAACCCTGGTACTTGTTCCCTCAGCCCTCCCGTACAATATCGGCGCCCAGTGCGCGCAGACGGCCATCGATGTTCTGGTAGCCCCGGTCAATCTGTTCAATGTTCTGGATCACACTCTTTCCCTGGGCGCTCAGTGCCGCAATCAGGAGTGCCACCCCGGCGCGTATATCGGGGCTGCTCATGGTAATGCCGCGCAGGGGCTGGCTGCGGCCCAGACCTATGACTGCCGCGCGGTGGGGATCGCAGAGAATGATCTGTGCGCCCATATCAATCAGCTTGTCGGTAAAGAACAGGCGGCTTTCAAACATTTTCTGGTGAATGAGCACGCTGCCCCGGGCCTGGGTGGCTACTACCAGTACAATGCTGAGGAGGTCGGGCGTGAAGCCGGGCCAGGGATGGTCGTAGATGGTGAGCACGCCCCCATCCATGAATGTCTGGATCTCATAGCTGTCCTGTTCAGGAACGATGATATCATCCCCTTCTGTGTGGAACTGTATGCCCAGCTGGCGGAACTTCTCGGGGATGATTCCCAGGTGTTCCACCCCGCAGCCCTGTATGCGGATATGGCTCTGGGTCATAGCGGCCAGTCCGATGAAGGAGCCGATCTCGATCATGTCGGGCAGCATGCGGTGGCTGGTGCCGCCCAGGTACTCCACCCCTTCAATGGTGAGCAGGTTGCTGCCAATACCGCTGATTCGGCCGCCCATGCGGTTGATCATGGCGCAGAGCTGCTGCAGATAAGGCTCACAGGCCGCATTGTAGATGGTGGTGGTGCCTGGGGTGAGGGCGGCTGCCATCACAATATTGGCGGTGCCGGTTACGCTGGGCTCGTCCAGCAGGATATAGGCGCCTCTCATCTGATCGCCCTGCAGGTGGTAGAATCCGTCTTCCGGATGGTAGGTGAAGCGGGCCCCCAGTTTTTCAAAGCCAATGATATGCGTATCGAGACGCCGCCGGCCGATCTTGTCGCCGCCGGGCTTGGGTACAAAGGCCCGCTTGAACCTGGCCAGCATGGGCCCTGCCAGCATCACGCTGCCCCGCAGGCGTCCGCTCTTCTTGTGGAAGGCCGGGCTGTGCAGGTATTCCACATCCACCGCATCGGCCTGGAAGATGCAGGTGTCGCGCTGTGGCCGATCCACCTTCACCCCCATGTCCTGCAGCAGTTCTATCAGCAGGTTCACGTCGAGTATATCGGGAATATTGGATACTGTAACGGGTTCGGGAGTCAGCAATACCGCTGAAATGATCTGCAGCGCCTCGTTCTTGGCGCCCTGGGGTATGATGGTTCCGCTCAGCTTTTTGCCGCCACGGACAATGAATTGGCTCATAACAATGGAATGAAAAGCGTTTGAAAGGCATGGGGTAGGCATGTGCGCTTCCCCCTTCACCCGGCGAAATTGTAAAAGATCGGGCGAAGTAAAAAATATGCCCTTGCACGCTTGCCCGGCCACAGCCAGACCCTACTGCCACCAGGCACGCCCGTTCTTCTTCACCCAGTAACCCGGGCGCCATACCCAGCCGTGACGCGTGCGGTTCCAGTGGCCTGGTATATATCGAAGGTGCTTATGTGGCGGGAGGGTCCAATAGCCGGGCGTATGCACATAGCGCCCTTGCCGCCACTGCCATCCGGCCGGAATCCATACGTGCCGGGGGGAAGGGGGCGCCGGCGCCCGCAGGTAGGGTGCAGAAGGCCGGTATGGCACTGCAGGCATACCTTCTGATCCATCGTACCCGTAGCGATGATGGCGATCATACCGGCCCGGCGGCTCATAGGCATAATCCTCCCTGTCAGCATAATCATACGTACGTTGTTGTCCGGACTGGGCAGGGGCCGAGCCCGCCATCAGAAAAACACACAGCCCGGCCACCATCATGTTTCGGAGGATAAATAGACCGTATTTCATACAGGGCAATTTTACCCTGTGAGTCTTCCGGCGATAGCGGGTTTACTAAAGAAACCCTAAAGGCCCCTTGCTTTAGGAATACTTTGGCAAATATGCAGGGGAAATCATATTCCGGATCCGAAGTACACAATAACTATTTTACATTGCTCTTAATAGGGCATTAATAACATGCAGCCTGTCACTTATTGACATCTGCCCTTGCCTTGGTGGAAAAAATCCTTCCGCCTGCTGCACGATTTTGACTTTTGTCAAAACAGGCAACCTGTATCGGCCATTATACTTGCATTCTCATAACGTACCACCCACACCGTTACCATTAGCCTCATCCTGCAGGCAGCGAGTTCCCCCGGGAACTCGCTTCTTATTACCCCTTGTCTCCTCCGGATGCAAAAAGCCCGGACACAGGGTGACCGGGCTCTTCAGGTTTCACGCGTATATGAAAATCAGTAGCGTTTTTTGCTGCCAAACTGTTTGCCCCTGTTCTTGTTGCCGCCACCACCGCCATTGCGGTTGCCTCCGCCGCCGCCACCGCGGTTGCGCTTGAATTTGTTGCGCTTGGGCTGCACATAGCTGTCCTCATCGCGGAAGGGCTGAGCCCGGTGCCGCACAAAGGGGGTATTGGTGAAAGTGAGCTCGCCATTGGTGATGGCATCCAGTTCCTGGCGAATGGCATCGTCATGCACCAGTTCCTTGTGCCAGGTGCTGTAAGCCAGTTTCATATAGTGGGCAATGGTATGGGCAAACCCGCTTTTCTTTTCGGGGTCTGTTTCATCCATGGCCTTCTTGATGAGTTGCTCCAGGTTTTTACCCAGGTGGTTGTATTTAATGCGGTGCTTGGGGTAGGGCAAAGGTTCAGGCCGGGCCTTGTAGGTTTCGGGACTGGGCTTGGGATAGGGACTGTCCACATCCAGCTGAAAGTTGCTCATCACAAACAGGTGATCCCACAATTTCTGTTTGTAGTCTTCAATAGTTTTGAGCTGGGGGTTGAAGAAGGCCATGAGTTCAACAATGGATTCTGCATTGCGCTGCCTTTGGGCACGGTCTTCAATGGTCAAGATATAGTCCACCATTTTTTGCATATGGCGGCCATACTCCCTCATTTGCAGGGGTCCCCTGCCGGTGTTATAATCCATACTGAGATTTGTCGTGATTGCTGTAGGTACTTTTTTGCAGGGCAAGCGCCCGATGAAGTGCTACAGAAGAAATGGGCCATACGCTTTTTAATGGCCAGCGCGTCAAAATTAATGGATTTGCAGTATCCGGCACAATATTGCCGGGGTTGGGGGGTTACCTTTGCGGCCCATGCGTGTAGCAATGTACACTGGTCCCTGGCCCGATGAGGGTCCTGCCCGCAGCCAATGGCTGCTGGTAAGTGCCTGGCTGTTGCCCCTGGTGGAAGCCAGCCTGGAGGATGAGCTGGCAGTGATGGGTCCACGGCCCATTGGCCAGCCGGGGCATCCGGTGGGCCTGCATTTTCTGGCACTGGAAGGCAAGCCATCCGGCCTGGCAGGCCGGTGGCTGTACCGCCGGCGGCTGCAGAAAACGCTGTCGCGATGGCAACCCGCGCTGGTGCTGAACATGGCGCCAGACTGGGCCGCAGCCTTGCGCCATCCGCAGGTATTGCTACTGCACCCCGACTGGCAGGCCGGGGCCGCTGCCTTTTTTCACGGACGATCATCACGCAGCCGTAAACAGGCCCTGCAATTGGCGCGGCAGGTAGTGGTGGCCTGGCCCTGGCAACAGGCATGGCTGCAGGAGCATTACGCCTTGCCGGCCGAACGTATTTCGGTAGTGGGCGCCTGCACCACCGACCATTTCCAGGTGGCAGCCTGGGCCCACCGGGAAACACTTAAGGAAGAATTTGCGCAGGGGGCTGAGTATTTCCTCTTTGCCGGCCCGGCCCGGCAGGCCAATACCATCATCACCCTGCTCAAGGCCTTTTCCACCTTTAAAAAACGCCAGCGCAGCAGCCTGCGCCTGGTACTGGCATTAACTGATGAAGCTCCCGGCCCTTCCCTGCAGGAGAAACTGGACACCTACAAATACCGGCAGGACCTGGTGGTGATGACCATTCACCATATGGATCAATATGCCCGGCTGGCTGCAGGCGCCTATGCCGTGGTGGCCGCCCCCGCCTGGGCTCCGGCCTGGTGGCTGCTGGGCGCCCTGCAGTGCGGCACCGCCCTCGTTGCAGAGCACCGGGTCGAAATGACGGAGGTACTGGAGGAGGCCGCCCTGTATGTGGAAGCCTGGAAACCCGATCTGCTGGCAGAGGCCCTGATGCTCCTATACAAAGATGAAAGCCAGCGAAGCCACCTCATCCAGGAAGGCCATGCCCTCGTGCAGAAGCACCGGCCCGAGGCCCTCGCTGCCAGAATCCGTCAGGCCATGCTCTTAAATTAAGACCTCCGGATTGGCTGCCGCGGCGGATATTTGCAGCCCGGAATGATCCGGCGCCCATTGTTTCAACCGAATACCATTTTTCAAACATGAAAGAATCAACCATAAAGATCGACGTTCAGCTCGACGACCAAAAAGTACCCGATACCATCTGGTGGAGCGCCACCGACAGCACGGCCGACGAACGCCAGCTGGCCCGCGCCATGATGCTCAGTTTCTGGGACCCTGCCGACAAAGCCGCCCTGCGCATTGACCTCTGGACCAAAGACATGATGGTAGACGAAATGGTGGACTTCTTCTACCAAAGCATGATGGGCATGGCCGATACCCTGGAACGCAGCACCGGGCAGAAAGAACTGGTGCATGATTTCCGCCACTTCGCGCGCGACTTTTTCAAGAAATTCCAGGAAAGCCAGCGGCAAGAAAACAAATAATAGCAAGTACGAAATACGAAGTGCGAAGTACGAAGTGCAGGGGACATCAGCCTGTCCATCGAACTTCCAACATCAAACCTCAAACAACATACCGAAAACATACCGGATATGAGCCTGGAAACCCAAATCATGGAGCAATTGAAAGAGGCCATGAAGGCCAAGGACGAAGTGAAACTCCGTTCGCTGCGGGCCATCAAGGCCGCCATCATCCTGGCCAAAACCAGTGAAGGCGCAAAAGGCGAACTCACCGCCGACGATGAAATCAAGATGCTGCAGAAGCTGGTGAAGCAGCGTAAGGACAGCCTGGAGATCTATGCACAGCAGGGACGCGAAGACCTGGCCCGGAAGGAGCAGGAGGAACTGGATGTGATCAGTCTGTTCCTGCCCAAGCAGCTGGAAGGCGCCGAGTTGGAAGCCGAACTCAAAAGGATCATAGCCGAAGTGGGTGCCTCCAGTGCGGCCGACATGGGCAAGGTGATGGGCGTGGCCACCAGGCAGCTGGCCGGCAAAGCCGATGGCAAAAGCATCAGCGCTGCCGTTAAGGCACTGCTGGCCTGAGGATAGGCGCGGGGCCTTGCAGAAAATGTTATCAGCATCCGGCCCCGCCCCTATCCCCGGTGCTTTGCCGTTGTGCCCTATATTTAACCCATGGCAATAGATATTGTGGTCATGGCCCTGCTGGCACTGGCCATTTTCAAAGGCATCCGCAAGGGACTGGTGGTAGCCCTGTTTTCCTGGGTAGCCATTGTAGTGGGGGCGGCGGCAGCACTCAAACTGAGCGGCAAAGCAGGCGCCTGGATGGCTGCAGCCATGCCATCCCTGGCCAAATGGATTCCCCTGCTGGCTTTTGTGGGCGTTTTTATTGCCGTGATCCTGCTGGTGCGGCTGCTGGCCAAACTGCTGGAAGAAACCCTGGAATGGACCATGCTTGGTTGGGCCAACAAACTGGGTGGCATCCTGTTCTTTGCCCTCCTGTACCTGATGGTTGCCAGCATTGCCTTGTTTTACCTCGACAAGCTGGCGCTGCTGTCGTCCACGGCCCGCAATACTTCCGTAACCTACCCCCTGTTGCAGCCCCTGGCGCCTGCTATCATGGAAGGACTGGGCAAGCTGATCCCGCTGTTCAAAGATCTGTTTACAGACCTGGAGGCCGTGCTGGAACAGGCTGCCGGCTGACAACGGGCTTCGTACGTCCGGTACCGGCAACCCCAAGATAATATGCCGCATTTTCCCAAATCCTTTATTTTAGCGGCATTCAAGAAACAGCTGGTTTTAGGGACGAATCGATTAATTTTACCCGGATGCTGTAAATGTTGGAGTGATTGATGCTTTACGAGATAAAACATAAGGATAAATTCAGGTACATCGAAGAAGGCAGTGGTGAACCGCTGGTGCTGCTGCACGGTTTGTTCGGCGCACTCAGCAATTTCAAGGATCTCGTAGAACATTTCAGACATACGCACCGGGTGATTGTGCCCATGCTTCCCTTGTTTGAACTTGACATTTTCCATACTTCTGTAGGCGGGCTGGAAAAGCACGTGCAGAAGTTCATTGAGGTGCTTGACCTGCGCAATATCCACCTGCTGGGAAACAGCCTGGGAGGCCATGTGGCCCTGGTGCATATCCTGAAACACCCGGAGCGCATCAAGTCGCTGATCCTTACCGGCAGCTCAGGATTGTTCGAGAATGGCATGGGCGATACCTACCCCAAGCGCGGCGATTACGAATACATCAAGAAGAAAACCGAGATGACCTTCTATGACCCCAAGGTGGCGTCGAAGGAATTGGTGGATGAAGTGTTTGAAATCACCAACAACCGCCTCAAGGTCATCAAGATCATCGCCCTGGCCAAGAGCGCCATCCGCAATAACCTGGGCGAAGAGCTCAACCAGATCAAGCAACCCACCCTGCTGATCTGGGGCAACAACGATATCATCACCCCGCCTTTTGTGGGCAAGGAATTCAACAAGCTCATTCCCAACAGCGAGCTGTACTTCATTGACAAGTGCGGGCATGCCCCCATGATGGAAGTGCCTGACGAATTCAACCGGATACTGGATAAATTCTTAACAAAACTCAATCAGCCGGCGCAAGTAGCCTAACGTTGTACACAAAAGGATATGCTGAATCAACAGATGATATCGCCCGAAATCACACCGCTGCAGCCGGGGCAAACTGTTGAGGAAGCCCTGCACAGCATGGAGCAACTGTCGGTATCCCACCTCCCGGTGGTGAAGGATGGCCTGTTTGAAGGGCTGCTGTCGGAAGACGACCTGCTGGATGCGGCACCTGAAGACAGGCTGGAAGCCCTGCAGGCAGATCTGCAGGCCTATGCAGTGAATGCAGAGGATCACTTCCTTTCTGCCATACGCACCATGGCCAGCCGCAACCTCAGCCTGGTACCGGTGATCACGGCCAGCCGGGAATATGTGGGATCCATTGACCGCGATACGCTGTTTATGCAGCTGGTGCGGCAAACGGGCGTGCTGTCCGGTGGCGCCATGGTGATGCTGGAAATGGAACCCCAGCAGTTTTCCATCAGTGAATTGTCGAAGCTGGTGGAAACCAACGATGCCCATATTACCCAGCTCAACACGGTAGTGGATGAGCTGAGCGGGCAACTCACCGTAACCATCCGCATCAACAAACAGGAAGTGAGTGATATTGTGGCTACGTTGCAGCGGTACGATTACCATGTAGCCTATTATTCCGGCGAAGAGCACTATGAAAATGAGCTGCGCCGCAATTATAACCACCTGATGAATTTTCTGACC
>JALOMZ010000246.1 GCA_025455205.1 Chitinophagaceae bacterium
ATTGGCTGCCACCGCCAGCCTGCTGCCAGCTGACCGCATTAATGAGAATCACTGCATTGTTGAAGTCATGATGCTTGCTGAGCGGGCGATCGAAACTGGGCAGCCTAAGTACCACCAGCAGCACCAACAGAAGCCACGGCGGCCGGTACCTTATCAATTGGATGAAGGGGGGCATGCTCATGTATTTCTTATGGTCTGCATTTGCCGGATGGTGTAGAGCAGGAAGCCAAACACTATGCATTGCATACCGAGGGCAATACTGAATCCCGCCGGTACAATGATCCTGAATATGGAAGAAGGATCCAGTGGCCCAAAACCGGCTTCCTGCCATTGCCGAAGGGCCACCAAAGACAGGACGATGCCGGCCAGGAGCAGCAGCCCGCCGGCCACCAGCCCGGATTCGAACCCGAACCACCTGAATACCAACTGCGAAAATCTTCTTGCCGGGTACAGTCCCATATTACTGCCCACCAGCCTGGCCATCACATAGAACTGCAGCAGTTGTATGCCCACCATGAGGAATATGGATGCATAGTACAGCGTATGGATATCCAGCACCAGGTTGAACACTTCCACATAGCTGAAGAGCAAGATGCCTCCGAGTAAAGATCCTGCCAGCAGAAAAATGATGGCAGGCGCCAGCAACAGCCATTTAGGACTCAGCAGCAGCATCAGCCGCAGGTGTTTCCATCCATCCTGCCAGGTCTTGAGATGGGGTCTGCGATTGCGGCCATCGCGCTGCAGGGAAACCGGAACTTCCACAATATGCATGCGCTGCAGCCCTGCCTTTGCAATCATTTCTGAAGCATATTCCATGCCGGTGCATTGCATATGGAGTTTTTCATAGGCCGCTTTGCGCACGGCCCGCATGCCGCAGTTGAAATCGCCCAGCTTCACACCAAAGGAACGTCGGCCGATCCAAGACAACACTGGCGTGCCCAGGTAGCGGTGCAACCAGGGCATGGCGCCGGCATCAATGCCGCCGGCAAAGCGGTTGCCCACAATCAGGTCAACATGGTGATGCATGTGTGGCAGAAAGTGGCTGAGCTCGGTGAACCGGTAGCTATCGTCGGCATCAGCAAACAACACCCATTCTGAGCTGGCATGCATGATACCTGCATGCAGGGCAGCGCCATAGCCCCTCACCGGTACGGATACCACGCGTGCGCCGGAGGCCTGCGCTATGTCTATGGAACCATCGGTGCTGCCATTGTCGGCCACAATAACCTCCGGCGATGCCATGCCTGCCGCTTCCAATGCCTGCCAGGCCTGTTGTATGCAGCGCTGCAGTGTTTGGGCCTCATTCAGGCAGGGCATCACAATGGAAACTGATGGCATAGGGCAATATAAGGGATTGTTTTAACTGCCTGGCCGCTGGAACAGGAAGAGGTTGTTCAAACCCAGCTGAAAGCGGCTGTGCTGCACCAACTGCATTCCGGCAGTCTGTGCCAGCGGAATGGTATGTTTCACCTCGTAACCGTGGTGTTCTTCCGCACTCATGCCCCGGGCCCAGCCAAGGGCTTTCAGCACGTGCAAGATATGGTCCACACCCGGATGCGGAATGGTGCATATCAGCAAGCCGCCAGGGCGCAGAAAAAGGAAACAGTTTTGGAAAAAAACAGGAAGCTCCTGTTCCGGAATGTGTTCAATGACGGCCAGTGCCGCAATGATATCAAATGACTCCTGTTGCTCCGTATCGAGGGCTTGAGGGAACCATCCCTGTTTCAATTGAATAACGGGGGTCAACCAACGGTTTTCGCATAGTGGATCAATGCCAATGCCGCTGGTCACCTGGGTTTTAACGTGCAGGAGCAGTTCACCATGGTGGCAGCCAATATCCAGCAACCGGCTGCCAGGCTGGATGAAAGGCGCCACTTTGCGAATGCGCCATTGTTGCAGCATTTTGTCCAGCGAAGTCATGGGGGAATGCATGGGAAAGTTGCAAATAAACAAAACAGTGGGGGACCTACGGCAACGGATTCTTGCGATCCCTCAATCATCCCAATATTCCCTGGGCAGGTTGTATTCCTTCAGTTCTTTTTTGAATTTCATCTTTTCCCGGCGGTCCGACTTCACCCCTATATTGGTGAGTACGCCTTCCAGGGCAATCTTGCCCCAGAAATTGAACTGCCCTCTTTTCTGCACCCGTTCCTTGAAAATGAGATCTGCCTTGCCGTTGTCGTGCCGCCGCAGGATCTGGTTGATCAGCCAGTTGATGAAATTGGCGCCAAAGTATTTTTCTTTTTCCCCTTCACCCAGCAGCCGAACGCTCATGTCTTGAAAACGCATGTCCATGGTACCATAGGCAAAATATTTGTTGCCCTTCACCAGCAGCGACATGGTGTCAATGGTGCCGCCCCGGATCAGCAGTCCCATTTGCGGACGGAGGAATGCATTCATTTCGCGCATGCCGAATTGCCCCATGCGTATGCGCAACACAAATCCTTGCAGCGTATCCGTATAAGACTGCCAGTGGCCTAACTGAACTGGTCCCTTTCCATACAAACGGGTGGCCATGCGCAGTATCAGGGAGTCTTTTTCTGTGAGATCGCGGTTTTTGATATTCACGATGGTGCCATTAATACGGTCCAGGAATATCAATCCTTCCCGGCCAGTTTTCTTGCCTATTTCATGGTATTGCACCGTACCGTTCAGCAGCACCAGCGAGTCTATTTTCAACGGAATGGGTATACCGGCAATCTGGCTGGCCAGCAGCGGGCGATAGGTCACCGTGTCTTCAGGTCTTGTTTTATCCCGCTGGGGCACCAGCACCATGTTATTCATCACCAGTTTGTGCAAATAGAGGCCCGGTTCCTGTTGCCGAAGGTTTATGCTGGGTGCCAGTCCTGTAATGCTGCCGGTTTGCAATGTGATATAATCTTTCTCATAAGGCTGGCTCATCCAGTAGCTATGCCGGTCGGGTTGTGGTTGCATTTTCATGCTGTCGAGGCCAAATTGCACCTGGCGGGTGTGGTTGGCCCACAGGTTGTGCACCTGTACTTTTTGTTTGGGGTTGTGCCAGCGCAGATGGGCGCCCTTCAGCCACCACTTGTTTTCATGGAGCATCGATTTCCAGTTCAGGGTGTCGCCACCGGCAAATGCCAGGTCGATTACCCCTAATTCGGTTGCACTGATTTCAAAAGAATCGGATTGGGCGGAGACCCACTGGTGTGCAATATCCTTCACCATCATGGAATCAACATGCAGGCGCAGGGCTTTTGACCGCCATTGATAGAGCAGGTTGCTGGCCTTCAGGTAGATGGAGGAAGGTTTCAGGGTTAGTTTGCGAATGGTTGCTGAGGGATCAGCGATCTGCAGGCGCAGGCCATCCAGGGTCAGCTGCGGACCCCCGCCATCGTTAGCCAGCCGGAAGTTGGTGGCCAGTAACTCCCCTTTTTCAAAAAAGCTTTTGTGCAGGGTGTTGCCGGCAGAATCGGTGAAGGAGAAGTCCAGTTTGGGATCTATGAGTCTCAGGTATTCGAGGAACACGGGTTTGGCCAGGGGTTTCACATCGCGTACAGGATGGACCATGCCTGTTGGTTTCTGCAAGACTTTCACCTGCAGAACGGGCTGCTCCAGTTCCAGGCCTTTGATTTCCAGGGAAGGCAGGGCTGTTGAGCTCAGTCCGATGCCTACGCGCATCGTTTCTGCTTCAAAGCGAATGCTGGCAAAGGGGCCGGAAGTATGGCCGGCGGGCTTGATGAAGGTGAGTATGCCCGGGTATTGCAGCTGCAGGCTTCCGGCTTTGAATCCTGTTTTTCCGGCAGTGAGCGCAGGGGCGGTGCTGCCCAGCAAGAGGCTGCTCCAGGAAGCCACCTGGTTGCTCAACAGGAAATTATTGGCGTCAATGTCCAGCTGGCTGGAAATACCCATCCTGCCATCCTGCTCCAGCACGAAGCGAATGTTTTGTGCCAGCAGGTGGTCGGCCCGAATGGGTGGTGTTTCCTTTTTCTCTTTCGTTCGTCGCGGGCCTGGCGGCTGTTTCAGCGTCACGGTTCCGCCCTCAATGCTTATGTCGGAGAGGTGAAGGCCATCTGTAGTGGTGATGTCAAAGGTCTGGTTGGCATTCAGGAAGGTTACACCCTGCAGGTCTATGGAGGCATACGGGCCGAAGTTGCCCTTCAGCCTGCCCACGTACACGCCTCTGGGCTGGTCAAGTAGTTTGAGGTTTTCCACTAGCAACTCCATATTGCCGGTACTGAGTGTGAAGCCGCTGGTGC
>JALOMZ010000247.1 GCA_025455205.1 Chitinophagaceae bacterium
GACCGGGTGTCAAGGTTTATCCACCCGGTATCATCGCCCCGGAAATTGACACGCACCTGCAGGATCTCCACATTCACCGCAGATGCATTGAATGGATTATCGGTCAGGTGAATTTGCAGGCGGGAGGTGCCGGAGGCCGGCGCAGATTGATCTTTGGTACAACCATACAGCACTGCCAGTGAGGCAGCCACAGCAAACATCACAATCGGTTTCATGGCTAACATTTTAGGTACTTACTAATACCCATACCAATGCCAAATGCGTGCCAGAAAAACAGGCTGCGTTGATAATTTTTTGCCAACGAGGAACCGCACTAAGGATTGATCCTGAAAGAGGAAAAGGGCAGGCAGGTGAACATGGCCAGGGCTTGCAGTACCCGGGCATCGGCATCATTTCGGTACAGCATGCCATCGCGTGGGCGGTCTTCTGTTACCCGCAGGGTGGCCAGGTGCTGACCGTCGTAATACATATCCATCTGGAAGCCGTCGCGTGAATTCTGTAAGGTGAAGGGCTTGCCGTACAACTGCCCGGTAATGTATATCGGCACAAAACTGCCCTGGTTACTCCAGGCGGCCGGCATGGGCACCCGCGTGGCAGTATCGCTGCCGTTCCAGCATTCCCGAAACAGGTTGCTGAACTGGGCCGACTTGCCATAATCAAGTCGGAAGCGGGCAATGGTGTCGGCACCCAACATCAGCCAGGCAGCCTGTTCCCGGTCGATGTATCTTTCCAGTGACCGATCCCCCGTGGTTTGCACGCTGGTGGTAGTGCCAGTTCCGGAAGGGGTGCGCACGCGTTCGCGCGATTCCCGTTCCTCTTCCAGGTAGGGAATGTGGAAGACATAAGGCTCTGGCTGCTCCTTTGCCTGCATAGGCAGGCTGGCCAGGTGACGGGTTACCCGCACCTTTTCAGAACCCACACCGGTAAACATGGTCAGTGCACTTCCCAGCAGGTTGGCCCCTGTTTTGTCCACCCGGCCCATTTTTCTGGTCTCCGGACGCCCGAGCGTCCATTCCATACCGGGATTCTCCGCCAGGCGCACCACGGAACCATCTCCTTCAAAACGAATTGGCCTGCGCACCTGCCGGGCCACACTGTCTTCCACCCACAGGCATACCGGGTCCACGTTAAGGCTCAGCGAGCCCGGATCGGCCATGGTGAAAAACCGGCGCACAGCACTGTCGAAAGCCTGTACAAAATGTTTGGGCAAGGCCGGCACCCTGCGGAGGGCATATTGCCCTGGCGGCACCGGTTTTTTCCGGAGTTCCAGCTGCATGGTCCGGGAGAAAACTTCTTCCCCGCCCGATCCCTGAAAGGCCTTGCACTCGAGCGTAATCAGGTATGGCACTTCCTGCTCCGGCTGCGTACCGGTGAGATGATACAGAAAGCCGGTGGTACCACCCTGCCCAAAATCAGTTACCCGCATAAATACATGTATCTTATCGGGCTCCAGCTTTCTTGTCTTCGGTTTGAATTTGCCGCCTGTCCCCAACAAGCCGCCACCCTTCTCCACGGCCATTCCCTCATTGGGCAGCGAGCAGCCCCACTGCCGGTTGATAGCCGCCACAATGCTCCCCGACATCTGCCGGGCCAGGCTGTCATTCAGGGCAAATACCACCCGCTCCGCCGGGCTGCCTTCCCCCATGCCTATGCCTCCGGTAACATACCGGTACGTCAATTCAGCCAGCCGTACTTCAGGACCGGACTGTCCAAGGGAAAACGAAGCCCACAGAAGGGCTGCCAGGGAAAGAAACAGGAATGCGGAACGGCGTGACAGTGTTTGCATAGTGGCTGATTGTGCGGGTGATAGGTCGCAAAGTTCTGGCCAGGACGGGGGTTGCGCAGGAACAGTTACAATATACGGCCGGAATACGGTTTATTCGGTCGGTGGCATGTCTGAACGTGTTGGGCGAATTTGAAAGCCGGACTATATTTGCCCCCGCTGCCAACTTAGCTCAGCTGGTAGAGCATTTCATTCGTAATGAAAGGGTCGTCGGTTCGAATCCGATAGTTGGCTCTCCAGATAACGCCGCCTGCCCCGCCACCTGTGGGAGCCTGCGGACATGCTGCAACCCCGCATGCTCCCACATACCGTGAGCAACGGAGCGCCAATTGGGGAATGACCATTATCATCCTTTAGCGCAGCAAAAACGATGAACTTGCTGGTCCATTACAGTGAACCAAAATGATTGTGTTCCACCCATTGCCTGCCTCTCCCTTTCCGGCTAAAGCCTTGAGGCTGCTTTTTTCCACCCGAATCCAACCCAACAAAAACCGCGTCTATGTCTGAGATCCCCCGGGCCTGTAAAGTCAAGGCCAACGATTTTGAATTTACCATTGACCCATCGGCTGTAATGCAGGCCGACATCATCCAGAAATCCCCTACCGATTTCAATGCCATCCTCAACCACCGCTCCGTAAATGCCCGGGTGCTTGAATCCGATGTTACGGGCACCAGCCTGAAGGTGGAAGTGGAGGGCGAGACCTTTGATATTGAGATACGCGACCATCTGCATCAGATACTCGACCAGATGGGTTTCAGCACGGTATCCAGCAAGCACATCAAACACATCAAGGCGCCCATGCCCGGCCTGGTGATCAGCATTGCCGTAACCGAAGGACAGGAAGTGAAGGAAGGCGACCGCATCCTGGTGCTCGAAGCCATGAAAATGGAAAACAGCATACTCATCCATGCCGATGGAAAGATCAAGCGGGTGGCCGTGAAAGCAGGCCAGGCCGTAGACAAAGGCCAGGTATTGGTGGAACTGGATTAATTCTCTCAAAAACAACCGTATGAAAAAGATATTAGTGGCCAACCGTGGTGAAATAGCCCTGCGCATCATGCGCACCATCCGCAAAATGGGCATCAAATCGGTGGCCGTGTATTCCGAAGCCGACCGTCACTCCCCCCACGTTTATTTTGCCGACGAAGCCGTTTGCCTGGGCCCTGCGCCCTCCAGCCAGTCGTACCTCAATGGCGAAAAGATCATTGCCATCTGCAAGGAACTGGGTGTGGATGGCATCCACCCCGGATACGGATTCCTGAGCGAGAATGCAGAATTTGCCCAGCAGGTAACCGATGCCGGCATTGAATTCATTGGCCCCACGCCCGAAGCCATGCGCATCATGGGCTCCAAGCTGGCTGCCAAGGAAAGCGTGAAGAAATACAATATCCCCATGGTGCCAGGCATTGACCATGCCATTGAAGATGTGAACCTGGCCATTGAGGTGGCCGACCGCATAGGCTATCCCGTGCTTATCAAGGCATCGGCCGGCGGCGGTGGCAAGGGCATGCGCATTGTAGAAAAGGCCGATGACATGCAGGAACAAATGGAGCGGGCCATCAGCGAGGCCAAATCCTCCTTTGGCGACGGCTCCGTGTTCATCGAAAAATATGTTAGTTCGCCCCGACACATTGAAGTGCAGGTGGTGGCCGATAAATATGGTAACGTCATACATGGACTGGAGCGGGAATGCAGCATCCAGCGCAGGCACCAGAAAGTGGTGGAAGAAACACCTTCTGCCATTGTGACACCCGAAATGCGCGAACGCATTGGCGAAGCTGCCGTACTGGTGGCCAAGTCATGCAACTACGTGAGCACCGGCACGGTGGAATTCCTGGTAGATGACAAGCTCAATTTCTATTTCCTGGAAATGAACACCCGCCTGCAGGTGGAACACCCGGTGTCTGAAATGATCATCGGTCTCGACCTCGTGGAGCAACAGATCCGGATTGCCCGCGGCGAAAAGCTGGGCATAGCACAGGACGACATCAAAGCCAACGGGCATGCCATTGAGCTGCGCGTATATGCCGAAGATCCACTCAACAACTTCATGCCCTCCATTGGCACCCTCACACGCTACGAAAAACCCAGCGGTGAAGGCATTCGCGTAGACGACGGTTATGAAGAAGGCATGACCATTCCCATCTACTACGACCCCATGATTGCCAAACTGGTGGTGCATGGTAAAACCCGCACCGAAGCCATCCAGAAAATGCTGGATGCCATCAGGCAATACAAGATCGAAGGCGTATCCACCACCCTGCCATTCGGCACCTTTGTGTTTGAGCACGAAGCCTTCTTCTCCGGAAATTTTGATACCCACTTCGTGAAGAACTTTTACCAGCCGGAGAAGATCCGGGAAAAACAAAAAGCCAATGCCGAAGTGGCCGCTACCTTGGCCGTGAAATTCTGGCTGAACAAGCAGGATGAACTGCGGCCGGTGGAAAACAAATCCACCAGCTGGAAACGCAGGCTGGCGCATTAGCAGGCACCCGATACCCGAACATCTTCAAACAAAAAAGCATCATGAAAGACAAGAAAGAAATACTGAAGGCCAAACTGGCGGAAGGCAAACTGGGGGGCGGCGTGGCCCGCATTGCAGCCCAGCATAAGAAAGGCAAGCTCACAGCCCGTGAGCGCATAGACCTGCTGATGGATCCCGGCTCCTTTGAAGAAGTTGGCGCGCTGGTAACACACCGCACCAAGGAGTTTGGCATGGAAGAACAACAATACTATGGCGATGGCGTAGTCACCGGTTTTGGCACCGTCAATGGTCGGCTTACCTATGTATTTGCCCAGGATTTCACCGTATTTGGCGGATCGCTCTCGGAAACCCATGCCGAAAAGATCTGCCGCATCATGGACATGGCCATGAAAGTGGGCGCACCCATGGTGGGACTGAACGATTCCGGCGGCGCACGCATACAGGAAGGCGTTCGGTCGCTGGGCGGCTATGCCGATATCTTCTTCCGCAATGTGCAGTCCTCTGGTGTGATCCCGCAGATCTCAGCCATCATGGGGCCCTGTGCCGGCGGCGCCGTGTATTCCCCGGCCATGACGGACTTCACCATCATGGTGGAGAATACCAGCTACATGTTTGTGACAGGTCCCAATGTGGTGAAAACCGTAACCAACGAAGAGGTGAGCTCCGAAGAACTCGGCGGCGCTTCCACGCACTCCACCAAATCGGGCGTCACCCACCTTACTGCCATCAACGACAAGGACTGCATTGAACAGGTGAAAAAGCTGCTGAGCTACATGCCGCAGAACTGCGAAGATGTTTTGCCCAAACTGCCTTATACATTGGGCGACGAGATACGCGAGGAACTGGAGACCATTGTGCCCGAAAGCGCCAACCAGCCTTATGATATCCGCGCGGTGGTTGATGGGATTTGCGACAAAGACAGCTTCTTCGAAGTGCACAAGGACTATGCAGACAACATTGTGGTGGGCTTTGCCCGGCTGGCCGGCCGCAGCATTGGCATCGTGGCCAACCAGCCCATGAGCCTGGCCGGCGTGCTGGACATTGACAGCTCCAAGAAAGGAGCCCGGTTCACGCGCTTCTGCGACTGCTTCAACATTCCGCTGCTGGTGCTGGTAGACGTACCCGGCTTCCTGCCCGGCACCGACCAGGAATGGAATGGCATCATCACCAATGGCGCCAAGCTGCTCTATGCCCTCAGCGAAGCCACCGTGCCCCGCTGCACCGTCATCACCCGCAAAGCCTATGGAGGCGCCTACGATGTAATGAACAGCAAACATATCGGGGCAGATATCAACTACGCATGGCCTTCTGCCGAAATAGCCGTGATGGGCGCCAAGGGTGCCAGTGAGATCATCTTCAAGAAAGAGATCTCCGAAGCCGACGACCCGGCCGCCAAACTGCTGGAGAAGGAAGCTGAATATGCCGAAATGTTTGCCACGCCCTACCAGGCTGCCGAACGCGGATTCATTGATGAAGTGATTGAACCGCGCGAAACCAGGCGCAAGCTCATCAAAGCCTTTGCCATGCTGGAAAACAAAGTGGCCAAGCGCCCGCGCAAGAAGCACGGCAATATCCCGCTGTAAGGCCTTTATTGTAATTACCTGCACCCGCCGGCATTTTTTGCTGGCGGGTGTTTTTTTTGAGCAGGCCATGCCCATGCTGCTGAGTGAGGATACAGATTAGTTCTGTACATTAGGTGCCGCTAAAAAAAACGTTCATTCATCATTCGCTTGTACATGAAAAGCATGAAGCATTCTTTCCGCAGCCTGATGGCCACCATCGCCCTGATTACCGGTCTTACGTCCCATGCAGCACCATTTGATACCCCTGCCGGCCCGGGCAGCATTGAGGGACGATGGGATATGACCGTAAATGAAGATGGTGTGCTGCGGCCCAGCTGGCTGGAAGTGATGCACAGCGGCCACAAGCGTCTTTTCGGTCATTTCGTTGGTTTTGGCGGCAGCGCCCGTCCGGTGGCCCAGGTGTTCTTCGAAA
>JALOMZ010000248.1 GCA_025455205.1 Chitinophagaceae bacterium
TCAGCCGCAGGTAAGCGTCTACTGAAGGCCACACTTCCTGGGAATTGCGCCCGAGCTGGGCCAGGGCTGCAGGGCTGCCCAGCGTCAATAACAGCAGAAGGCTTAAGATGATCTTTCGCCATTGGGAGCCGGATGCATGCAGCCTTTTTGCTGCCGCTGAATTGCCTGAGCATGCATCACCCCGGACTGCCCCGGTCAGCCAATAAGCAAGAATAACTGGTGTGCGTTCCTGCATGCTATGGGGCTTATTATTATCGTTAGCAATGAGATTCAAATGGCTTTTGGGAATGAGATGGTGATTAATTGCATTGAAACCTGCTGTTAGTGAATACCCATATCCCGGAAGGAGACACCTGGCGGTGCTGCAATTGCGTGATGGTCAATCGATCCGGGATCCATGGTGCACTGTTATGATGATAGGCGATTAGGATGGCCGCATGGAATATGGTTCCCCATGATGCCATAGCTGCTTCAACAGAGACTGCCTTCATGCATGCATGAAGGGTATCCCTACGTAAAATAATAATGGCCCTTCGCCCATTTCCTGCGAAAAATCATACTTTGGGTTTCCTCCAGGTGCTTTCCCCGGAAACCCTTGTCGCAACAGCATTTTTCAGCTGTCAGGCAATGAAACAAACGTGCATATAACAGTTAAACAGCCTGCGCCCCTAAAACGCACTAACCTGATGGTATAGCTTTGTGTCACCAAAGGCAAGCTTATGCTGAGCGAAGGCGATGTGGATGTCATTAATTAATCAATAAACCAATTCCTATGCTTAAGAGAATAACAGGCATTGTTTCCCTCCTTGTACTTATAGCAAATGCCGGCAATGGCCAAAACAATTCTGCCCCCCGGTTTTCATTGAATATCCCGGCTGGTTATACGTTTGATGAAACCTCCTATTTCGATGGCGGTAAAATGACCACCAAGGGTGCGTTTCAATATGGCGGCGCGTTGGAATTCTTCAGTTCGCGCACATCCTCCGTTGAACTGTCTTATCAAAGGATGGACACTGAGTTCCCCCTGTATGGTGCTACAGGCAACCAGGTAAACTCCAGTGATTTTGACGGCTCTCTGAGCTACGTGCTGATAGGCGGAAACAAATACATCCAAAAATCAGGGAGTAAAACCATGACTTTTATTGGTGGTGGCGTGGGCGCAGGCATCATGAACTACCGGGGCAATTCGGATGCCAACTTCGGTTTCAATGTAAAAGGTGGTGTCAAGGTAGCCACACAGGGAAGTGTAGCACTCAAGTTGCAGGCCTATCTCCAGTCCATGACCTGCCCGGGTGGTACCGACTACTGGGTATCAGGCGGCGGCACGGTGGTTGCTGTTCCCGATCGCTTCTGGATCTTCCAGTTTGGCCTGGGCGCTGTATTGTGTTTCGACTTCAAGGGCAAGTAATACTTTTTACAGGATTGCAGTTACAATAACCGGGCAACAAGGAAGGCACCGGGAGATTTGTAACAGAAAAAATGTAGTTTGGCAGTTAGTGATCATGAAGCCATCGGACCATTCCGGTGGCTTCTTCATGCAAGCCCTTATTGCCTGTTCTGGCCGGGAAGGAAAATGGCATGCTTCACTGGAAAAATGTGTACGCGGAAGGTTCCCAAACACCGGGTAAACCCATTTTCGTGTATGCCCTATGCCATTTCTTCCATTGCCTGTAACGCATCATCAATTTGACTCCTCAGGTTTTCGTCGAACACCAGCTCAGACAGCATCCTTTTGCAAAAGGCCAGGCCCTGCGGGAAACGCTGCCGGTATTCCTTCAACATGGCCTTCAGGGCCCTGCGGTCTTCGAGATAATATAAGGCTATCATGTCGAATAGCTGGTAATAGACTACCGTAACCACGTTGATCTTGCTGGCATGAAAAAGCATTCTTTCATACTCGTGGTTTTTCAGCGAAATCAGGATGGCGGGCATATTCATCCACCAGGCAGGCAGGGGGTGCAGGATGATTGCCCTTTCCAGCAGGGCAGCACTTCTTTCAAACTCTCCCAGGAATCCGAAACACATGCTGATGTTTCCATTGAAGTAAGATGAGTTGGGATTGATGGCATCGGCCTTTTCAAGGTATTGGATTGCCATTTCCCTGTCACGCTCCAGCAGGTGCAACCAGGCCAATACAAGGTAAGCATGCTGGTTATGGTCGCTGATGGATAACCCTCTCTGCACACAATAGCGGGCCTGGGCCAGGGGATTGGCTCCTACAGGAAAGCCATGGATATACCCTGTGCTGTATAAATGTCCCAGGATGGACCAGCCCAGGGCACTTTCCGGGTCGCCGGCCAGCACCTGCTCCAGTTGCTCAATGGCCTGTATACAATTCTCTTTTGAAGGATATATGATGAAATTATAGGCGAAGAACACGGCCAGGGCAAGCTTATTGCGCTGGGGTGGCAGGTGCTCATTATTGGTATTGCGTTTCACATGCACCGCACCATTGTAGCCGGCTACGGAAGAGGCAATTTGCGCAGTAATATCATCCACTATCTTCATCAATCCGCCACTCTCGATATTGGAATGGAATGTTTGTGCCCATACTATTTTGTTATTCAGGGCATCAAACAATTGTACAGATACGAGGAAATCGGGGCCATTTAATTCAACACTGCCGCTCACATAATATCCTACGCCCAATTTTTTGGACAAATCAGACATCTGCCCCCCCTCGCTGAAAAAGCGGCAGACTGAATAGAAAGACACCACGCCGATATCCTGGAAGTGGGAGAGCTTTTCACTTAGGAACTGGCAAAAACCGTCCACAGAGAAATCGGGCGCCTCGTAATTAATGAAGCCCTTGAACGGCACGACACAGATCGTTTCGTCCGGTATGCTGCTGGTGGCCGCCCTGTTTGCCGACCTATGGTCTGGCTCATGTCTTTCATTCCCGGATTGCCATGGGCTAAATACCGGCAAATAAGAACCTTTAGGCAATTCTATGCGTACAGCAGGCTGTATCTCTGGGTCCACGTAGGATTCGGCCAGCAATTTTCTGAGCCGCACGGCATGCACCCGTACGGAAGCATCCTGCATGGGATTGAAGGTTACCGGCTTGCCCAGCACGGCAACGCCCACAGAGTATTCCTTGATCTCATGGGTCTTCCCCTCCAGGGTTTGCTCCACAATAAAGCTTAAGAACTTAGACAGGGTGGGTGAACCGGCGAAACCCCTGGTCTGCAGGATGCGGCCAAGTTCCTGCCGGACCAGTTCAACCGGAACGGGTGCAGCAGCACCGGCATGTATCAATGGAGTTGATTCCGAATTCAAGTTGGACAAATAATGTTCAAGATAGGAATTAATGCATCCAAAATGAATTGTTGTTTGATAATGAGCGTTTTGCGGCTTTGCCGCTTACCGGCCGGCACTCATTACGCGGGCTGCACATAAGGCCGGCCTGCTAAATGCAACGGCATGTGGAAAATAACCTCCCACCACTGCCCGGCCCCTGGCTCGGCAACAAACGGACCATGAATAATCACGCTTCCGGCAAGCAGGATTCCGCCACTCATCCTTGAAAAAATACCGCTGATCCCATGCTACGAAATGCTCAATAAGAGGATACAAATTCATAATCTATTGCACATCAATTAATTGACATACTCTAAAACTACCTACAGCTACCATGTACTAAAATTAATTTGGTACTATGTGTTGCATAGTACCACCAAATGCCCATATCTTTGTGTTGTCAAAGAGAGAATCGGGAAGCCCCGGGGGCCGAAAGCGAAACCAACCTCACCCCCACACCCCACACTCCGGCACCTGCGGACTTCCCGGCTCTCACCCTTCCTGACTTCAAAAACACAAACACTATGAACATCGAAAACACCGCCAGCCAGATGCGCAAGGGAGTATTGGAGTTCTGCGTTTTGTCGGTGATCCGCAAGGGAGAGGCCTACCCGAGTGATATCATCGAACAAATGAAGGCTGCCAATTTCCAGCTGCTGGAAGGTACGCTGTACCCACTCCTCACACGCCTCAAGAATTCCGGCATGGTCAATTACCGCTGGGTAGAAAGCAGCAGCGGTCCGCCGCGCAAGTACTTCAGCCTGACCGATAAGGGCCAGCTCTTTTACCAGGAACTGGAAAATACCTGGAATGAAATGGTCAGTGCCGTTAACGGGGTTATCCAGCAGGAGCCCATCACACCACCACCCGAGCCTTCCACCTTCTCCCCCGCACCCACACAAAACCATGAAGCC
>JALOMZ010000249.1 GCA_025455205.1 Chitinophagaceae bacterium
AGCCGTGATGGCCGGTGCGGCGTTAGTACTGGCCGCCATCGTCCACCGGGGCAAACCCCTGTGGTCTTCCCTGCTGCTGCAGGCATCCCTGGCCGGCGGCGGCCTATTGCTGGCATGGCTGCACACCCCTTCGCTGCAGCCCGGCTTCATATTCAGTCACTATCAGCCCGGCATGCCCGTGCTGGCCACGCTGCAGGAACCGCCCGTACCCAAGGCCCGTTCGCATAAGGCAGAGGCTTCCCTGCAGTTGGTGATCCCCGACGGCCGGCTGCGCCACCTGCAGGGAAAGGCAGTTCTCTACCTGGCAAAGGATGAAAAAGCCGGCACCCTGCAATATGGAAGTCAGATCATCTTCCGTAAACCCCTTCAATCCATCCGATCCAGTGGCAACCCGGGCAGCTTTGACTATGCTGCCTATGCCGCCCGGCAGGGCCTGTATGCCCAGGCCTTTCTGCAGGCGAATGATTACCGAATTGCACCTGGCCGCCGGGCGAACCCACTCCAGGAGCTTCTCTTCAGGGGCCGGCAGTGGGTGCTGGCCCAAACAAACCGCTTTATCGGCGGACCCGATGAGATGGGCATTGCCCAGGCACTGCTCATTGGCTACCGCGCCGACATAGACCGCAGCCTGCTGGATATGTATGCCAGTACCGGCGTGGTGCATGTTATTGCCATCAGCGGCATGCACCTGGGCATGATCTACGGCCTGTTGCTGGTGCTGCTGCAGCCCCTGGGCCGGCTGCCACAAGGCAGGCTAATTCAACTGCTGGTTATGCTGGCTGCCATCTGGTGCTTTACCCTGCTCACCGGCGCAGGTCCCTCCATTGCCCGGGCCGCCATCATGTTCACCTGTATGTCCATAGGGCATTTTATGTTCCGGCAGACCAGCATTTATAACACCCTGGCCGCAGCCGCCCTGCTCCTGGTGCTCCACCAACCCTTTGTATTATGGGATGCCGGCTTCCAGCTCAGCTTTGCCGCTGTGCTGAGCATTGCCCTATTCTACCAGCCCATTCGCCAGTCGTGGCAACCCGCGCAATGGATAACACAGAAAACCTGGGACCTGGTGGCGGTTACCCTGGCCGCACAAATACTCACCCTGCCCCTGGCCGTATACCATTTCCACCAGTTCCCCGTGTATTTCGTTATCGCCAACCTGGCGGCCGTGCCCCTCAGCGGTCTGGCGCTATATGTACTGCTGGGCATGCTGGCCCTGGGCTGGTGGCCCGGAGCCGCCCAACTGGCCGGCAACCTGGCCGGGCTTCTCCTGCAAGGCCTCAACCAGTGCATCCGCTGGGTGCATGCCCTGCCCTTCAACAGCCTGTCGCGGCTGCAACTCACCCTGCCGCAGGCCAGCCTGCTCTATACCATCCTCTTCGCCCTGGCCTGGTGGTGGCTGCTGCGCGACCGCCGCGGCATGGTGGCCGCTGCCCTGGCTACCCTGCTGCTCACCCTATCCCTCACTATCCATACGGTACGCGCCGCCCGCCAGCACCAGCTGATAATCTACCAGGTGCCGCAATACACCGCTATTGACTATGTAAGGGGCAGACAAGCGCTGTTCATTGGCGATAGCGCCCTGCAGGAAGGCAGCTTCCTGGAACGCTTCCATCTGCAACCCGCACGTACCAGCCTGCGGATGAGACCACGGCAACAGCAGCTCCTCGACACGGCTGGCAACTACAGCCTCCGGCTGGGCAACACCCATATCACCCTGCTCCGCAGCCGCCTGAACTACCGCCATAGCAGGCCCCTCAAAACCGATATCCTGTTGGTAAGCGGTAATCCGCCCGGCAGCCCCGCCCGCATCCTCTCACTCATACATTGCAGGCAGATCGTGCTCGACGGCAGCAACAGCGCCTGGCGCATTGCCCGGTGGAAAAGCGCGGCCGATAGCCTACATTTGCGCCTCCATTTAGCCCCGCAACAAGGGGCCTTCGTGCTGAACCTGCCCCCGGCCGGGGAAGGAACACCATGAAAATGGAGCCATTACTTCAGCAACAGCAACTACAACCAACAGCAGCATCATGAACAAGCAGATCAGGCGTGCTTTGATTTCCGTTTTCTACAAAGACGGACTGGAAACCCTTGTACCTACCCTCCATCAGCAGGGCATTGAGATTGTGAGTACCGGCGGCACCCAGGCCTTCATCGAAAAACTGGGCATACCGGTGGTTCCCGTGGAAAACCTCACCAGCTACCCTTCCATCCTGGGCGGCCGCGTGAAAACCCTGCACCCCGTGGTGTTCGGCGGTATCCTGGGCAAGCGCGCCGATGCCGTGCACCTGCAGGAAATGGCAGAATACAAGATCCCGGAGATCGACCTGGTAATTGTAGACCTCTACCCCTTTGAAGAAACCGTGGCCAACACCAGCGAGGAAGCAGCCATCATCGAAAAGATAGACATCGGAGGCCCCAGCATGATACGGGCCGCGGCCAAAAACTTCAGCGACCTGGTGGTGATCTCCAGCAAGGAAGACTATGCCGTATTGAACGAGATGCTCATTACCCAGCAGGGCAGCACCACCCTCGAACAGCGCCGGGCCTTTGCCGCCAAGGCATTCGACGTGGTGATGAAATACGATATCGCCATTGCCAACTACTTCAAGGATACCACCCCCGAAGCAGCTGATCGCAAAGTGCTGCGCTACGGTGAAAACCCGCATCAGTCGGCCACTTTCGACGGCAAACTGGACCAACTGTTCGATCAGGTGAATGGCAAGGAACTCTCCTACAACAACCTGGTAGACGTGGACGCCGCCATGCAGCTGATCCGCGAATTTGATGCCGCTGAAGGCCAAACCACCTTCGCCATCATCAAGCATACCAACGTGTGCGGCATCAGCCAGCGCCCCACCGTGAAGGAAGCCTGGGATTCCGCCCTGGCCGGCGACCCCGAAAGCGCCTTTGGCGGCGTACTGGTGTGCAACGGCACCATTGACCTGGCCACCGCCGATGCCATCAATGAGATCTTCTTCGAAGTGCTGATCGCCCCGGCCTTCAGTGAAGAAGCCCTGGCCGTACTGAAAAGCAAAAAGAACCGCATCCTGCTGGTACTGAAGGCCCAGCCGGCTGGCACCAGCCAATACCGCAGCCTGCTCAACGGTGTGCTTAGCCAGAACAACGACATAGGCAACTATAGCGAATGGAAGGAAACCGGCGGCCGCGAAACCACCGATACCGAGAAAAAGGAACTGGCCTTTGCCAACCTGGTGTGCAAACACCTCAAGAGCAATGCCATTGCCCTGGTGAAAAACGGCCAGCTGGTGGGCAAGGGCTGCGGACAAACCAGCCGCATCGACGCCCTGCGCCACGCCATCGAAAAAGCCCGCCAGTTCAATTTCGACCTCAACGGCGCCGTGCTGGCCAGCGATGCCTTCTTCCCCTTCGACGACTGCGTGAAGATTGCCCACGAAGCCGGCATCACCGCCTTCATTCAACCCGGCGGCAGTATCCGCGACAAAGATTCCATCGAATACTGCCAGCAACAGGGCCTGGCCATGGTAATGACCGGTATGCGGCATTTCCGCCACTAAGCGCCAGGCATCAGCATCATCACCCACACCCCCAATTCCCTATTGCCCATGCCCCATTCACCTATTCACTTATTGACTTATTGACTTATTCACTCCTTCGCTCCCCCCACCCATTGCCCCTGCCCCACACTCCTTTTGCCTATTGCCTATTCACATATTCACTTATTCACTCATTCACTCCCTCCCCCCTATTGCCTATTCCCTATTGCCCAATTCCCACCCAACATGTTAAAATCTGCCCCACACCGCATCCCACAAGGGTCAACCGCTATTTTTACAGGTAAGTGTACCGGAATATGAACCAGACTATGAGGCTATTGACAGGGCTGTTCCTGCTCCTGCTGATGCAGCCGGCAGCCGCCCAGACCAAGAAGGTGGTGGCCGACAAGATCATCGGCAAAGTGGGTGACCGCATCATCCTGAAAAGCGATATTGCCAACGCTATTGCCGACATTCAGCGCAACGGCGGGGAGGTACCACCCAACCCCGACTGCATCCTCATGGAAGCAGAGATGATCAAGAAAGCCCTGGTGCTGCAGGCTGAAAAAGACTCCATTACGGTGGACGAGGAAGAAATTGAAGCCGAAATTGAAAACAGGATCCGCTACTTCATGCGCATGTATGGTGGCCGCGAAGCCGTGGAAGAG
>JALOMZ010000250.1 GCA_025455205.1 Chitinophagaceae bacterium
GAATTTCATGGCCCGCAACCGGCTCCCCATGTGATCGGTAAAACAACTGCCCAAAAGGGCCACCTGGTGGCGGATGTTGATCTGCTGCGCCAGTGGTTTAACGGTAAGCTCCAGCCTGAATTGCATGGATCAAAGCTACAGTCATTTCCTCACCGGAAAATTTCTCCTGCCCGGGCTGTGGCCTGCAGCAGTATGTCAGTGTTCAGATGCCTGAGATAACCTTTTGCCTGCAGCGCTTCCACCATCATCTCTGTGTTCATGTTACCCACCAGCTCATCCTTCGCCATGGGGCACCCACCGAATCCCTTCATGGCCCCATCAAACCGCCTGATGCCGGCCTCCATAGCTGCTTCCAGTTTAGCCTGCCAGTTTTGCGGCGTGCTGTGCAGATGCACACCTGTTTCGAGGCCCGGTACGGCACTCAGTACAGCCGCGCTCAATTGGCCCACTTCCGCAGCCGTTGCCAGCCCTACGGTATCGGCCAGTGAAACTATACGAATCCCGGCTGCCTGCATACGACCAACCCATTCCAGCACCTGGCCGGTATCGTAATCATCTCCGTATGGGTTTCCAAATGCCATGGAAATGTACACACAGAGCTCCTTACCGCGCCGGAGGCACAGGTTATGGATCTCCAGCAGGCGCAGCCAGCTCTCTTCCAGTGTACTGTTGGCATTGCGCAGCTGGAAGGTGGGCGAAATGCTGAAGGGATAGCCCAGCACATCAATCACATCGTCATATTGCATTGCATCTTCGGCGCCGCGCACATTAGCCACTATGGCCAGCACCCGGGTGCTGCCATCCCCTTTCCTGATTGCCCGCACCACTTCGTGGCTGTCGGCCATCTGGGGTATGGCGCGGGGAGAAACAAAACTGAGACAGTCAAGCGTATGAAACCCTACCTGCATCAATAGGTTTATGTATTCTATCTTCTCTTCAACCGGTATAAGGCGGTGCCATCCTTGCATGGCATCGCGGGGGCATTCCACCAAATGGATTTCCTGGTTCATGGATGCATTCTTTGCTTCATGGCTTCATACAGAATCATTCCGGCAGCCACCGACACATTCAGGGATTCAAACTGGCCTGCCATCGGGATCCGGAACACCTGGTCGCTGATGCGCTGGATTCCCTGAAAAACGCCTTTATCCTCGCTGCCCATAACGATGGCGCAGGGAGCACGCAGGTCCAGTTGGTGCAGCATGGTGCTGGCGGTCATTTCGCTGGCAAACACCCTGATGCCGTTGAGGTGCAGGGTGTCAATAGCCTTCATCAGACTGTTGACCCGGCAGATATGCAGGTGTTCCAGGGCGCCGGCGCTGGATTTCATGGCATCCTCGCCCAAAGCGGCCACCCCTTTGTCGGGTATGATAATGGCCTGCGCGCCACAGCACAAGGCCGAACGGGCAATTGCGCCAATGTTGCGCACATCGGTAACGCCATCGAGCACCAGCAGCAAGGGTACTTCCCCCTTTTCGTTGAGGAAGTCTATCACCTGCTGCAGATCGTAATAGGTAACCGCTGCTTTGAAGGCTACAACACCCTGGTGCTGCACGTTGGTGAGCTGGTTCAGTTTTTCTATCGGCACCAGCTGAACCGGCACCTGGTGCTCCTTGGCCAGCTCCCGTATTTGCTGCACATGCGGACCGGTGGCCTGGCGGTACAGCAGCACCTTGTCCACCCCGGATCCTTTTTGCAGCGCCTCAATAACGGGGTTACGGCCGGCAATGATATTCTTGCTTTTTATGAACATGTTAGAGCGCGGGTTTTGTAAGCCTGATCAGATTATTGATCCAGCCGGCCAGGGCAATGGCCAGGTAAAAAGCTGCCAGGGCAAATTTGAGGCATACCATCCAGAACACCAATGCAGGCGAATAAGAGGGAATGAACTGCAGCAGCCATCCCAGCAGGAAGATATTTTCTATAGCATCCAGCACAGAAGGCAACCAGGCCCCCTTATACAACAGTACAGGGTAACTGCGGGTATACAGACCGGGCCGACTGGCCATCCAGTAGCGTACACCACTGGAAAAAAAATACCCATAGGCAGCGAGAAATCCGAAGTCAATAAGGGTGTTCCACAGTGCCGTAAGGTTCAGGAAGCGCCAGGCATCCAGTATTTGTTCAACCCGGCCGGCATGGAGGGCAAACTCCAGGTTCAGAATGCCAAGCGGGGTAACTGCTGTTTTCAGGGCCTGCCCCTGCACCATCATCACCCCCGCCATAACCATGGCCAGCAAACCGGAAAGCAACAATGGCTTATCGATGTTTCTGTTCATCAGAACCCTGAAGGTAACATTGCCTTTCCTGATAAAAAAACAAAGCCCCGCCAAAGGCAGGGCTTCGCTGATCATATTACGGTTATTTCAGTTTGAAAGCCTTCTTCACCTTGGCTACATAGTCCAGTTTTTCCCAGGTGAACAGCTCTACTTTTTTCTTCACCACCTTGCCCTCCGGAGAGCGGAACTGCTTTTCCACCACTTCAGGCTTGCGGCCCATATGTCCGTAGGCAGCAGTTTCACTGTAAATGGGATTACGCAGTTTCAGGCGCTGCTCAATAAAGTAAGGCCGCATATCAAAGAGGCTCTCTACGATCTTGCTGATCTGGCCATCGGTCAGGTCCACTTTGGCAGTACCATAGGTGTTCACGTTGATGGAAGTGGGCTGTGCCACGCCAATGGCGTAAGAAACCTGCACCAGTACCTCATCGCACAGGCCGGCTGCCACCAGGTTCTTGGCAATGTGGCGGGTGGCATAGGCGGCACTGCGGTCTACCTTGCTGGGATCTTTGCCACTGAAGGCTCCACCGCCGTGTGCGCCCTTACCGCCATAGGTGTCCACAATGATCTTGCGACCGGTAAGACCTGTATCGCCATGCGGACCGCCGATCACAAATTTGCCGGTAGGGTTGATATGGTATTTTATCTGGTCGTTGAAAAGCTTTGCGTATTTCTTGTACTTGGCCTTCACGCGGGGAATAAGGATATTGATGATATCCTTGCGGATCTTCTCCTGCATTTTAGCTTCGGTATCGAAATCATCATGCTGGGTTGACACCACAATGGTATCAATGCGCACCGGCCTGTTGTGGTCATCGTATTCCAGGGTTACCTGGCTCTTGGCATCAGGGCGCAGGTATTTGATCTGCTTGTTTTCACGACGCAAAGCGGCCAGTTCCTGCAGCAATTTATGGGCAAGATCCAGTGCCAGCGGCATATAGTCCTCGGTTTCGTTGGAAGCATACCCAAACATCATACCCTGGTCGCCGGCACCCTGTTCTTCGCGCTTCTTCCGGTCTACACCCTGATTGATATCAGAAGATTGCTCATGAATGGCAGAAAGTATGCCACAGCTGTTGGCCTCAAACATATACTCGCTCTTGGTGTATCCGATTTTGCGGATCACTTCGCGGGCAATGTCCTGCACATCCAGGTAAGCTTTACTTTTCACTTCCCCGGCCAACACCACCTGACCGGTGGTTACCAGCGTTTCGCATGCTACTTTGCTTTCCGGATCAAAAGCGAGGAAGTTGTCGATAAGGGCATCTGAAATCTGGTCGGCTATCTTGTCGGGATGACCTTCGCTAACGCTTTCAGAAGTAAAAAGATAAGGCATATGGATTTTCAGTTTGGGCGCAAATATAATGGGCGCCTTGTTTACAATTTGGAATAGATTATCCGCAATTGCATGCGTTTATTGGGGTCAGGATGACTGCCCCCTGCCAGCCTGATGCGGCCATTGCCCGGGAGGTCGGCTATGGAGTTGTTGGGGTTTCGCAGGAAGAAATAAGTATTGGGTACCGAAGGATTCTGGTTGCTGCATTTTTCGTACACCATATAATAGGGTGCAGAAAGGCGGAAATTGAATATTGGTTCCTTGCGGGTTATTATCCCCTGCAGGTGTCGGGCAATATTGAACCGGTACACGTTCAGGTTTTCCCCATTAACCCTTTCTGATTTGGTTTGTCCGCCAAAATAGAAGTATTCAATGGCTGTATTCGGGAAACAGAAGTAATTGGTGAGCGGGGTGAGGTCATAAGGTATGCCCTTGTATACATTGTTTGTATCGGCGGCATCCAGGTACAGCACCGGAGGAGCAGTGAGTTGGGAATAAGTCCCGGTGTTGGGCGACAATTCGGTTACGCGAAGTTCGGCCCGGTGTATCACCCGGTTGGTCAATTG
>JALOMZ010000251.1 GCA_025455205.1 Chitinophagaceae bacterium
TCCACTTGCCGCTGTTGCGGCCTTCGGTGCAAAAGAAATCCCAGGAAACGGCATCATCCGGGCCGGTACCTGACAGGTATTGAATCTCCGTGTCCTGGGCTGCCAGGCCACAAGACAACAAACCAATAAAACAGGTGAGCAACCATATTCCTTTTTTCATACCTGGTGTTTTGCTAATCCGGGTTCAAGAATAACTATTTTTTCGCATTGGTTTTGTTCAACATAGTATGCATTTCAATTCCTGCAAACAACACCGCAAACAGTCCATGGGTATCGTTATCGTAGAAAGGGCGCTGCCGGTAGTAGTTCTCGTCTTCGCTGCACATGGTGCCATAGCAGATATTGTGCACCGTGCCATCCGGTTCCATCTGCGATTTGATGGCTTCCCATCCTTTCATGGCGTATGGCTGATACACATCAGCCTTCAGCCAGCCCTGGCTGATGCCGCGGGCTATGGCCATGGTGAAGATGGCGGTGCCCGACACTTCTTCGGGCGAATCGGGTCGATCCAGCAGTTGCAGCCAGAATCCCCGCTCATTTTGCAGCGCCACCAGGGCGTTTACATGTTTCTGGTAGTGGCTGAGTATTGCTTTGTATTTGGGATGGTTTTTCGGCAGTACCATCAGTACTTCAGTGGTTGCCCAAATACCCCAGCCGTTGGCCCGCGACCAGTGGGGCAGCTTCACCGGCCTCTCACTGTATCGCGCATGGCTGTATAGGTTAGCCTGTTCATCCCAAACCTCTTTGTTGAAATTCAGCACCTGCGATGCTGCATCTTCCAGCCAGGCTGAACGTTCAGCCGGTGTGGCGGCATATTGTGCTGCCTGCACCAGGAAGGGAATGCCCATAAACATATCGTCCACCCAGGTGGTGTATTTCTCCGGTGTGAGCCGGGTATAGATGCCGGAACCCGGCAGCCGTACCTGTTCATCGCGGGCATAGCGCAGCATGCGGTCAATATGTTTCACATAGCTGTCGCGGTTGGCAAAAGCCGGTTCCCGGCGAAGGCGGTAGATAAAAGGCAGTGAAGGTGCCAGCGTAAAATCGAGCAGCGGCACAAACAGGAAATGGTGGTTGGCGCTGTTGGACGCCCGCAGGTTTTTCACCTGGTACTCCACAAATGGTGCCCCGTTGAGGTGGAAGTCGCAAAAATCAGTGGCATATTTCCGGTAGCGTTGGTCGCCGCTCACTTCAGCCAGGTTTTGCATGGCCCAGGCAACGCCGCCATTGTGGTAGTTCCAGTTGTAGTTGGTGCCCCAGGGCAGCGGGTCGATCACATCACCCAACACCTCTATACGTGGAATGGTCCAGGTAACCGGTGCATCCAGGCCCGCGTACATGGCACCAAAGGAAAGCGGTCCATTTTCAGGCACTATACCGGATGCATTGGGGGCAATGGGACCCAGGAGCAACCAGTTGCTAAGCTTTGCCACAGCCGCATCCACCCGCGGCACCGATGACAAACCGATGTCAGGATAGCTAACCGGCTTTTCCAGCACGGCACCTTTGGTACTGGGGGGTTGCATATAGAATACCCACTCCCCGCCGTAGCTCACAGATTGCACCAGCAGGGCATTGGGGCCCTGCCGCAGCGGCAGCGTCAGGGTGTCGTGCAGTTCTATGCTTCGTTCTTCGTATTGCAGCTGCAGGGGCCTTTTTCCGCTCTGCTGGTACACCTGCACGCCATTCAGCCAGATGGTACAACCATCAGTATGCGCCAGCTGGATGGTGAAGGATCCGGCTTCTTTGGCCACCAGGTGGGTATAGGCATAGGCCATGGCCGGGCGGTGAGTGCCAAAGGTGCGGCCAAAATCCACGTTATGCAATCCGTCGAGCCGGTTACCGATGCCTGCTGTTTTCAGGCGGTATTGAAAAGGTGTTTCCCGCACCAGTTTGTCGCCTATCAGTTTCACTACTGCCAGCGGATCTTTGATGTGGCGCACCTGCGCCACTGCTGGCTGCAAGGCTGCCCAGCTCAGCAAGCCTGTTATCCAGCCTGTCACTACCTGTTTCATCATGGTCTATGCGTCTTTCTGATTTTGTGTATGATGGTTTTTCCCGGTTCTATGGTCAATTGCGGCAAACCATAAGTAAAATTCTCACCCAGGCGGCTGGTTTCTGCTTTCAGTTCCATCAACCTAACGCGTGCCGCCACGGGTGTTGGATTGTGCACCGAAATAACCAATTCCTTTTCAGTATTCCGCTGCACGGTGGCCACCACATTATCGAAAGCGGTTACGCGGCCTTTACCTGTTTCCACCAGCAGGCCAGGCAGTTCCACGGTGGTAAGCATCAGCGATGTTTCGGCCCAGGTGCTGATGGGCAGCACATACCCGATGGTTTCCGGGCCTTCCCAGTCGTTGATGTTCACCCTTTCGCTCACATAGCCCACCGGCAGCGTGCCCAGGGGCTTCTGCGGATGAGCCAGGTATTGCGGAATATGGTAAGCCATATCGCGCAGCATCTCCAGGCAGAATTCATCGCCTGTATAATGGTACAATTTCAGGAGCCCTACCCCTGACCCGGTGCAAATACCTGGGGCGGTGTGCTTGTTCTGTGTGTTGGCATACACACTGCCCATCACCCCCACTCCGGCCTTGCCATAGGCGGTGGTATCGTGGAAGCGATAATTGTAACTCACCATCCAGGTAGCCAGCTGGCGAGCTGCTTCCTGGCCACGCTGCAGCCAAAGGCTGTCGCCCGTAGCCTCAAACAGGGTGACATAGCTTTCCACCAGGGCCGCCGATGATTCGCTGTCAAAGTTTTGTAACGCATCGCCGGGACCGCCACAGGTGAGGCCTTTGGCCGTATAGTTGTCATAATAGTGTTGTGCAATGGCTTTGGCTGTTTCCAGATAGGCCGGTTGGCGGTAATAGGTGGCGGCCAATGCAAGTCCGGCCGGCACAATGGCGCCACTGGTGGAGCCACCCACCACCAGCTCACCCGTGATACTGTGCACAAACTGCCCCAGTTGGCCATAGCGCTTCCACAGTTTCACGAAAGCATCACATACGCCCTGGTTGCCCTGCTTCCAGATGTCCTTCACCGGAATACC
This sequence comes from Chitinophagaceae bacterium, assembly GCA_025455205.1. Taxonomy (GTDB): domain Bacteria; phylum Bacteroidota; class Bacteroidia; order Chitinophagales; family Chitinophagaceae; genus Phnomibacter. The sequence goes on from JALOMZ010000251.1 coordinate 3,056, forward strand.
TTTTTGCTCCATCAGCATAAATTGCCGGGTGATATACCAGATACCATCCCCGCTTTTGCGCACCAGGTGCCAGTTGCCGGTGTGTGGCTTTCGGATATCGCCTCCCAGCCATTCAGTACCATTTCGGCCGGCATCATAATAGAAGCCTGAAGGACTGATACCATTGGGGAACAGCCAATCGAAGTTGCGGAGCACATTTCCAATGGTGCTGTCGGCCCCGGCAAACAACAAAGGATAGGTGCTGATCATTCCGCCCGTCCATCCGATCTGCCAGTCCTGCAGGAAGTTCTCCCGGAATCCCACGGAGTAATACCCATGTTCCCGTACAAAATTTCGGGTATTGAACTTATGCTCCAGCAGCTGCATGGCCGCTGCATAAGTGATGCTGGGGCGCAGGCCCGTATCGGCGGCCATGTGCTTGCGGATGCCGGCAAACACATTGAACAGGTCTTGCAGCCTTTGTGCCGGGTGTACATACACCCTGAATTCAAACACCACACTGTCGCCCTTACTGAAATGGGCCGGGCGGTCCCAGGAAGGGAAATGGTTGTCGCAATTCTTATACACGTATTGCTCTCGCACCACCGGAGAGGTGATGGAGGTGACGGCGGTTTTCCTGTCCCGGCTTTCGGTAAAGCTGATGCCCAAGTCGCCCAGGTTGTTCTCCTGGCCTGTGAGCATCCAGACTGTTCGTTGTTGTGATTCGTCATAGAATCCCACTGCCGGCGTGGCAAAATCGCCGCTGCGCTGCTGTATGCGTGAGAATCCGCCGTTTTCACTGAGTTTGGGTACATCGGTAAGGATAATGCCCTTGTCGATGCCTATGTCCTGTATCTCGTACAATTTGGGTGAATAGCGCAACCGGCGCCAGGGATAGCGGTTGCCATTGTAGGCCACAGAAGGCATCAACACATAGTTGGATTCGCGCCAGCTCCTCACCGCAATGTCCACACTGGCCGACGCATCCGGTAAACCACCTTCCGTGCAGTATAACACCACCCTGCCGTGCACCGAGCCATCGGGCCTCTTTTTCAGCATTGTGGCTGCCTTCCATTTTGAATCGTGGAATGACAGGCCCTGCGATGCCGCTTGCCATGACTGCACCTGCTGCCCGATGCGCAGGTTG
>JALOMZ010000252.1 GCA_025455205.1 Chitinophagaceae bacterium
GCCCATGGGGAAAGCTTTCAGGCTCCGCCATGGGCTCCATAACCGGGGCATGGGCTGGTTCACCACTGCCCCTGGCTGTTACAGGTACCTTTCCTCGTAAATGCGCTGGTGGTGGTAGATATGACCGGCCATGATAAAGCCCATGGCGTTTACCGTTACGCGGTGCCCGAAGGCGATACCATACTCTTGCAGGTCCTGCTGGGTGAAGGAGTTGAACAAGGTGATGGTGGCTTTTCTGAGGGCCAGCAATTCTTCTTTGATGGCTGCCAGGCTGCGGTGTTCGGCTGTAGCACGGGCGGCATAGCTGTTCTCGTCAAATCCGGGCAGGGCCTGCTTTTCGCCACGGGCAAAGCTCATGGCACGGTAGGCAAACACCCGCTCACTGTCTATCAGGTGCTGCAACATCTGTGCTACCGTCCATTTGCCTGGGGCATAGGTGTATGAAAGTTTTTCTTCCGGGATGCTGCCCAGCCAGAGGCCGAGTTGATCCCATGACCGGTTGAGCACAGTGAATACATCATCTCCATCGGCCATGCCAACATAGTTCTGGTAAAGGGGGGCGTAGTCTTCTTTAAGCGGTCGGGGCATGATTATCGGGTTATTTTTTCGTTTTGATCTGCCTGGTTTTGTTTTGCTCCATTTCCAGCGCCATTTGCACCGCCCTGGCGGCATTTACCACGCCGCCGGTGCGGCAGGCCGCTGCCATGGGGAGCTCGTTTTTGCCGGCCGAACCCGGCCTGGCAAAAACAGCCTGGCGGTAGGTGGTGTCTGCCGAGGCCTCAATGATATGCTTGAGGTCGGCGGCGCTCAGGTCCGGGAAATAACTCAAAAGTAATGCAGCAATGCCACTTACCACAGGGGCGGCCATGCTGGTGCCCTGTTGAAAGGAGTATTTATTGCCGGAAGGTACGGTGGAATAGATCTTCACGCCCGGGGCCAGCACATCCACCGTTTGTTGTCCGTAATTGGTGAAGTCGGCAATCAGGCCGCCCTTGAGGCTGGAATCGCTGCTGGCGCCTACGGTGATCATATTGGCGGCTTCTCCGCCATGCACGAACCGGGGGTTGGGAAAATTGGGCACGGAATCAAGGTTGGACGCATCGTTGCCGGCTGCATGCACCAGCAGTACATTTTTGGAGGCGGCATATTGCACGGCCTCATCTACCCAGCGTTTATGCGGACTCACCGATTTGCCAAAACTCATATTGATGATGCGGGCTCCATTGTCCACGGCATAGCGGATTCCAAGGGCTACGTCCTTGTCGTGCTCATCGCCTTTGGGCACCACGCGTATGGGCATGATCTGCACCTTGTCTGCCACGCCTTCCACTCCCACGCCGTTGTGCCGGTCGGCAGCAATGATGCCCGCCACGTGTGTGCCGTGCATGGCGGAAGCCCCCATCACATCGGCATTGCCGAAATCGCGGCTGTTCCAGTTGCCATCATCGTCGCCGGTGATTTCGCGCCGGTGGTTAACGGCAGGCCTTTCTTTCAGGTATATGAGGTCTTCCTTGCTGGCAATGAATTCGCTCATTTCTTCGAGGAACTCAATATTGGTCATCTCCGGGTCTATCTGCAGCAGTTCGTAGATGCGCAGGTAGTTCAGCTTGGCCTTCTTGCCATTGGCGTCGGCAGGATGGAACTGCTCCAGGTCAATGGCATTGTATTCATTGGTGCCCAGTTGTGCAGTAATGATGGAGTCATAGCCCTTAAGGGTTTCCTGTATGCGACCCACCAGCTTAAGCAGGAACCGGTCTTCGTCTGTTACCTGCACAGCCCGGCTTACCTGTTGCCAGAGGGCATATTGTTCGCGCTGCCGGGCATCCATGGCGCCGGTGTCGGGCGATTGCTGTTCAAATACAGGGCTGAGTACATGGTACAGGCGTGCAGCTTCAGAGGATTCTTTCTCCACGTTACGTCCATCCTTGCTGCCCAGGAAGTTCCAGCCATGCTTGTCATCGGCATAACCATTGCCATCCTCGTCTATCCCATTGGAGGGCAGTTCCTTGGAATTGTACCATAGCCGTGAACGGAGGTCTTCATGGGTGGTGTCAATGCCGCTGTCAATAACGGCAACCACCACGGGCTGGGACTGCCGGTTTGCCAGGAGGTCGTAGGCTTTTCGGAGGGAGATGCCGTAGTAACCATCGCTTTCCCGGTCCAGCAGGTGCCAACCCTTGCGAAGGGGGCGCTGCGCCACGGCAGATAGCAGGGTGAAAAGCACCACCGCCGGTATCATCAAAACACGAAGCCTCATGAATGCAAAGATGTTATTCCATGCCTAATTACATTGTTAGTGGAAGGCAAATGTTTGTGCCAGGTTAAACAAATAATGGGCAAACACCAGCAGGCTCACCAGCAACACCACCCGGCTCAGCACATAGATATTGCCAAAGGATTCCGGAAATCCCAGGTTGTCGAATTGCCGGTATAGGCGATTGTTCAGGAGGATGTAAAGGACAGTAAATATGCCGGATATTCCCATGGAGTAACGCCAGGGGTGCTGTGAGGCAAGGTTGCGTGCTGCCACCACCATCAGCACCAGGTACAGGAGGCTGAGCAGCACGTTCATAACCAGCACCGATTGCAGCAGCCGGTTGGCTGCAATGCGTTCCTTTTCCTGCAGCATCAGACCGGCCCGGTCCAGCAGGTACTTGGAGTAAAGCAGGCCGGAGAGGAGAATGACGGCGAATATCAGCGGTGGCAATTGCCCCATGGATTATTGAATTGGATGGTGCTCAGAGGTTGAACTGTATGCCCTGGGCCAGGGGCAGTTTGGTGCTGTAGTTAATGGTATTGGTTTGCCGGCGCATGTAGTTTTTCCAGGCGTCGCTGCCGCTTTCGCGTCCGCCACCGGTTTCTTTTTCGCCCCCAAAGGCGCCGCCGATTTCTGCACCGCTGGTGCCGATGTTCACATTGGCAATGCCGCAATCGCTGCCGGCGGCACTCAGGAACAATTCGGCCTCCCGCAGGTTGAGGGTCATGATGGCGCTGCTCAGACCCTGTGGCACATCGTTCTGGATGGCAATGGCTTCCTCCAGGGTGCTGTATTTCATGACGTACAGGATGGGAGCAAAGGTTTCGGTGTGTACAATGGGCATATCGGGGGTAACAGCCGCAATGCATGGCTTTACATAGCAGCCGGTTTCATAACCGGGGCCTTCCAGCCTGCCCCCTTCCACGATAAACCGGCCGCCCTGCTGCTGGCAGGCTGCAATGGCCTGCAGGTATTGTTCCACGGCAGCCCGGTCGATCAAGGGTCCCATATGATTGGCGGCATCCAGCGGATCGCCGATCCTGATCTGCTTATAGGCATTCACCAGCTTCTGCGTGAACGATTCGTATACCGATTCGTGGATAATGAGCCGCCGGGTGGATGTGCACCGCTGGCCGGCCGTGCCCACGGCGCCAAATACACAACCGATAAGCGCCATATCCAGGTCGGCATCCTGGGTGATGATGATGGCGTTGTTGCCGCCCAGTTCCAGCAGGCTGCGGCCCAGCCTGGCCGCTACGGCCTTGCCTACTTCCTTACCCATGCGGGTGCTGCCGGTAGCACTGATGAGGGGCAGGCGGTGGTCATTGCTCATCCATTCGCCGGTTTCGCGGCCGCCATTGATGATGCAGCTTACCCCTTCCGGCACCCCGTTGCGGGCAAATACTTCCTGAATGATGCGCTGGCAGGCTACGGAGCAAAGCGGCGCTTTTTCCGAGGCCTTCCAGATGCAGGTGTTGCCGCAAACCCAGGCCAGCATGCTGTTCCAGCTCCATACGGCCACCGGAAAGTTAAAGGCACTGATGATGCCCACCACGCCAAGCGGGTGCCACTGCTCATACATGCGATGTCCGGGCCGTTCACTGTGCATGGTTAGGCCGTGCAGCTGGCGGCTGAGGCCTACGGCAAAATCACAGATATCGATCATTTCCTGCACCTCACCCAGGCCTTCCTGCAGGCTCTTGCCCATTTCATAACTCACCAGCCTGCCCAGGGCTTCTTTTTGCTGCCGCAGGGCATCGCCCACCTGGCGCACGATCTCACCGCGCCGCGGAGCAGGCCAGAGCCGCCATTCGGCAAACGCTTCCTGGGCACGGGACACTACGGTATCATAGGCTTCGCGGTCAGTGCTTGTAACGGCACCAATGAGCATGCCGGTGCCGGCATTGATGGGTTGAAGTCCAAGTTCTTTGAGAAACTCTTTCATATGGCTGATGGTAATAATGTGAAATTATAGTGGCATTTTATTGCCACGGGAAAGGTACTTACTGCCTGGTAAATTGCCATTTTATTCCGCCCATGAGCCAGCGGCCGGGCATCACCGATCCCAGAATGTCGCTGTATTGCTCATCGAAAAGATTGTCGGCCTGCAAAAACAGGCTGAAGCCCCGGGTAAGGCGTGCTTCCACCCGCATGTTGAGCACAAAGTATTCCGGAGAAACAGCAGCATTGATGGCTGAGGCCTGGCGACCGGTGCGTTGTTTGTACAGGCCATTGGTGGATATGCTGAACCGGCCGGTTTGATACATCAGGGAGAAATTGCTAAGAAACCGGGCGTGCGAACTGATATAGAAACCAGGCTCCGAGCCTGCATCGTTCTGGCTGCGCAGCCATACCACTCCGGCATTGGCCAGCAGGGTGCTTCTTTCATTGAACACATGGCGGTATACCAGGTCTGTTTCGAAGCCGGTAGTGCGCACGCGGGCGATGTTTTTTGCCAGGGCATAGCTGCCATTGGGAACCAGGTTCTCCTGGCGCGGCATTTGCGCATAGGGCGTGGGCACAAAGTCTATCAGGTCTTGCTGGTTGCGGCTGAAAACGGAGGCCGCCAGTTTCCAGTGTTTGCCCAGCCAGAGGTCGGCACCACCCTCGTAGCTCCAGGATGTTTCGGCGGTGAGGTTGGGGTTGCCAATGCTGCCGCTGGGTACCACAGGCCGGTTGTAGTTGTTGAAACGCTCGGTGAAATCGGCGTCGCGGATGGTGCGTCCCACGCTGCCGCGCAACTGGTAGATGCTCCGGCGGTACGACGCATTGAGTTGCGGCACCACCTCAAATCCGCCGCGTTGGTTGTAGTCGAAACGGAGGGCCGGCTCCAGGTGCATATAGCGCCCGGCCTGCTGCTTCCAGATACCAAAGAGGCCACCCTGCCATACCTGGTGGTTGCCGCGGTCGTTGCTGGTGATGCCCTTGCTGATGTACTGTGCGCCCAGCACCAGGGCGGTCTTGGGCTTCAGTTGCCAGTTGGCTACATTCAGCAGCTGCACAATGTCTGACTTGTTTTCATTGGGCCGCACGGCGGAGTTGAAGGTATAACGGTCGTTCACCGCTTTGTAGCCGGCATCAAACCGCCACTGGAAGTTCCCTTTCTGGTAGCCGGTTTGCAGGTGGTTCCACCAGGTTTTCACCCGTTCGCGGGCGGTATCGCTGGCAAAAGTGGTGTAGAAGTTCTGGGCCGAGAAATCCCGGTAGTCGTAGGCGGTTCGGGCTGCCAGGTGCCAACGTTCATTGAAGTTGTGCCGGTAGGATAGTGATGCGGTGGTGAGGTCAAGGAAACCGGTGGTGCCCCGCTGGGGCTGGCCATCGGCATGATTGCCCTGGATACCGCCTGCCAGCACGCCCTTCGCTGTTTTGATCACCCCGCCGGCGCTGTAATTGAACAACCCGTATTGTCCCACGCCAGCCTGGGCCTGCGCCTGCGTTTTCTGCTGGTTGGCAAACGACCGGGTGATGATGTGCACCACGCCACCAACAGCCTCTGTTCCGTAGATGGCAGAGGAGGCGCCTTTGAGCACCTCAATGCGCTCAATTTCGGATGGCGCTATGGGAATGTAACTGCTGAAATGGCCCGTAAGCGGATCATTGAGCCTGATGCCATCCAAAATCACCAGTACCTGTTGAAAAGTGCCTCCGCGTATAACAATATCGCTCTGTGCGCCCATGGGGCCGCGGGCCTGCACTTCCACGCCCGGTATATAGCGCAGTAACTCATCAATGGAATGCACGGGCAATTGGTAAAACTGTTCCCCTTTGATCACCACCAGGTTGCGGCCGGTGAGGGAGGCTTTCACCGGTGAGAGTCCGGCGGTAACAGTCACCGGATCCAATCCGGTGCTCGTGGTGTCCTGGGCGAAAAGCCGGCAGGAAAGGCAGAGCAGGAGGAGCAGGGGGATACGCGTCATGGGAGCTGTGAGCTGATGGGCCGGCAAATATAGGGGAGTGCTCAGGCAGCGAAAAGAAGGATGCGCTGGCTTTCAGCGTCTTGTTCAGAAATATGGCAGGCATAATGGATTATGTTTGCGCCCCATAAAATAGACCGCATGAAACGTTCAACAGGGTTTGTTCTTCTCTTGGCAAGTGCTTTGGCCGCCTTATCATTCATCCGATCCGGCAAAGCCCTGGAAGAGGAATGGGTGGATTCGGCCGGGCTGAAGATCAGCCAGGGTTTTCAGGCAACCGTGGTGCTCGATTCGTTGGGGCGCAACCGCCATATTGCTACAGCACCCAATGGCGATGTATTTGTGAAGCTGGAGCGCCTGAAAAACCAGGCGGGTATTTATCAGCTCCGGCGTGATGCCACCACCGGCAAGCTGGCTGTGGTTACAGCATTTGGAAATTATACCGGCACCGGTGTGGCGGTGAAAAACGGATACCTGTTCGCATCCAGCGATGATGCTGTTTTCCGCTACAGGTTGGATAAAGAGGGTGCAGTGGTGAATCCGGCACAGCCGGAACAACTGGTGAGTGGATTGTGGAACCGGCGTCAGCATGCCTCCAAATCCATTGCCCTCGACAATGCCGGCAACCTGTATGTGAACATTGGCGCACCCAGCAATGCCTGCCAGGTAAATGACCGCACCAAGGGCTCGCCAGGCCAGGATCCCTGCCCCATATTGGATTCTGCCGGCGGTATCTGGCAGTTCCGGGCCGACCTGCCCGGACAGGGCTATCATAACGGGCAGCGGTATGCCACGGGCCTGCGCAATGTGGTGGGCCTCGACTGGAATCAGGAGGTGAATGAACTGTTTGTGATGCAACATGGCCGCGACCAGCTGAGCCAACTGCATCCGGAAATGTATAATGATGAGCAAAACGCTGAGCTGCCGGCCGAAGAGTTCGTGATGGCCACCAAGGGTTCCGATTTCGGCTGGCCGTACTGCTATTATGATGGCCTGCAGCGCAAAAAGGTGCTGGCTCCTGAGTTTGGGGGCGATGGCAAGACCCAGGGCCGTTGTGCCGGGGTGGGGCAGCCGCTGGTGGCCTTTCCCGCGCACTGGGGACCCAATGCAGTATTATTTTATACAGGCAATCAATTCCCGGCACGGTACCGAAACGGCGCTTTTATTGCCTTCCATGGTAGCTGGAACCGGGCCCCTTTGCGGCAGGCTGGCTATTGCGTAGCCTTTGTTCCCTTCAGGAACGGCAAACCCACCGGGTCTTATGAGATCTTTGCAGATGGCTTCACCCAGAAAGAGTATATCATGAGTACCGGGGAAGCCCGATACCGCCCCTGTGGCCTGGCCCAAACGCCG